>JACMNN010000054.1 GCA_014378555.1 Burkholderiales bacterium
CCCAATGCGGACACGACTTGAGAAGGGGTTCATGGTGCGTTCATGCCGTTGGATTAACGGATGAATATTACTCGCCTTGTGGGCGTTTTTATAGTCTGCGGTTGCGCTGCGGGTTTATGGACCTAAGGGGCGAAAGAAATCGAATCCGCTCCCCGCTAAAAGCATGCTCGGAGCTTGATAGTCATCAGATTTGTTTCGGATTTAGCCGCGCAAATGACACGCCACCCAATGCCCATCACTCGATTGTTTAAGCGAGGGAGACTCGGTGTTGCAAAGTGGCTTTTTCGCAATCGGGCAACGGGTGTGAAAGTGGCAACCGGACGGCGGATTGATTGGACTTGGCACGTCGCCCTGCAGCATGATGCGTTTGCGTTTGACCGTGGGGTCGGGAATCGGCACCGCCGACAGTAGCGCTTCGGTGTACGGATGCAGCGGGTGGGTGTAGAGGTCATGGCTTGACGCGATCTCCACGATGCGCCCGAGATACATCACGGCGACGCGTTTGCTGATGTGCTCCACCACCGACAAATCATGTGCGATGAAGAGATAGGTGAGATTGAATTTCTCCTGCAAATCTTCAAGCAGATTAATCACCTGCGCCTGAATCGACACATCGAGCGCCGACACGGCCTCGTCGCACACGATAAGCTTGGGCGTGACCGCAAGCGCGCGTGCGATACCGATACGCTGCCGCTGGCCGCCAGAAAATTCATGCGGATAACGGCGCATATGATCGGCGTTGAGCCCCACCGTTTCCAGCAGTTCAACAATTCGGTCTTCGTACTCGCGCGGTGAATTTGTGAGCTTGTGAATAGTCAGCGCTTCGCCAATGATTGCGCCGACGGTCATCCGCGGATTCAGCGATGCGTAAGGGTCTTGGAAGATGATCTGCATGTCGCGCGCCATCGCGCGCAGCTCGGTTGTTCCGAGTGCGGTGACATTTTTCCCGTCAAACCACACCTCGCCGGAGGTGGGTTCGATCAGGCGCAGAATGCAGCGCCCAGTGGTGCTTTTGCCGCAGCCCGACTCGCCCACTACGCCTAGCGTTTCACCGGCGTTGAGTTCAAAACTGACGCCGTCGACTGCGTGAACACGCTCGGTCGACCGTCCAAAAATACCGCCCTTAATCGGGAAGTGTTTGACCAGGCGGTCGACGCGAAGCAGGGGTGACGAGGTAGCGTCGTTCAAGCGGTAATACTCCTTAACGCGTCGTCCCGGCGCAGGGCGGGATCCATTGCGCACGTGGCGCTCAACTCGTTAGTTAAGATGGGCCCCGGCCTGCGCCGGGGTGACGACTGGCAACCATGCAGCGACCAACACGTTCGCGCGCTCATAGAATGCACGCGACCTTATGGCCCGGCGCAACTTCGCGTAACGCGGGGGTGGCGCTGGTACACGCGACCATGGCGAACTTGCAGCGTGGCGCAAACCGGCAGCCTTCTCTGGGCGCGATGAGTTTGGGCACCGTGCCAGAGATCGTCTCTAACCGCACCTTGTGGCTTGCCGCGGTGTCGATGCGCGGAATCGAGCGGATCAGGCCTTGCGTATACGGATGGCGCGGATGCGCGAACAGTTCTTCAACGGTGGCCTCTTCCACGACTTTGCCCGCATACATCACCACCACGCGCTGCGCGACTTCGGCGACCACACCCATCGCGTGGGTGATCAGCATGATCGCCATGCCGAACTCTGATTTCAGCTCGGTCAACAGATCAAGAATTTGCGCCTGAATGGTCACATCCAACGCGGTGGTGGGCTCGTCGGCAATCAGCAACTTCGGCTTGCACGACAGCGCCATCGCGATCATGACGCGCTGGCGCATACCGCCTGAGAACTGGTGCGGATAGTCATTCACGCGGCGCTCCGGCGTGGGAATGTGCACCAGTTTGAGCATCTCAACGGCACGACTCATCGCATCTTTTTTCGATAATCCTTCGTGCAGCACCAACCCTTCAGCAATCTGTTCGCCGACGGTGTAGACCGGATTCAAGGACGTCATCGGCTCCTGAAAAACAATGGCGATTTCCTTCATGCGAATCGCACGCATCGCCTCGTCGTTCATCGGCACAATGTCGCGCCCCTGCCACAAAATTTGGCCGTCAACGATACGCCCCGGCGGCATCGGCAAAAGCTTCAGCACCGACATGGCGGTGACCGATTTGCCGCAACCCGATTCGCCGACTACGCCGACCGTTTCGCCGCGATCAATGGCGATGTCAACGCCGTCAACCGCGTGCAGCCAACCGTCGTCGGTTTTGAAGTGGGTTTTTAGGCCGCGAATGTCGAGTAGCCGTTGTTTGGTGTCCGTCGAACTCATCACATCACCTTGCGCGGATCGAGTGCATCGCGAAGTCCATCGCCGATAAAGTTAATCGTGAGCACGGTCAAAAAGATCGCCGTTCCTGCGGTTAGCGCCCAATGCGGCGCAATGTCGAGATAGTCTTTGCTGTCAAATAACAGGCGTCCCCAAGTGGGAATGTCGGGCGGAAAGCCGAGCCCTAAAAACGACAACGTCGATTCGGCGATGATCGCCGCGGCCACATCAATGGTGCCGGCCACAATCACTGGGCCCAGCGTGTTGGGCAGAATGTGACGCACCACCTGCCGAAACGTGGAGGCCCCGAGCGCACGCGCCGCTTCGACGTATTCTTTCTCGCGCAGTGAGAAAAACTGCGCGCGCACCAGTCGCGCCACCGGCATCCAGCGAAAGCCACCAATCACCAGCACAATCATGACGAACACGCCGCCTTCAGGGCCAAAAGCCGCCTTCAAGCTATCGCGAAACAGGTAGATCAACAGCAGCAGCAACGGCAGCTGCGGCAACGACAAAAACAAATCGGTGAGCCACATCAGCGCGGCATCGACCGGACCACGCGACATGCCCGCAACCGCGCCAATGGTGACGCCCACCAAAATTGCCATCAACATCGCGGCTAACCCGACGGCCAGCGAAATGCGTCCGCCGTAGAGCATGCGCGCAAAAATATCTTGGCCGAGATCATCGGTGCCAAACGGATGGGTCAGCGACGGGCCTTTGAGCCGCGCGCTGAAGTCGATGTCATTGATCGCCACCTTCCACAACAGCGGCCCAAATACCACCAGCAGCACCATTGACACCAAGATCACCAAACTCAGCACGGCCATCTTGTGCCGGAAAAACCGCTTCCACGCTTCTCGCGCGGGTGACAGGTGCCGTGCGCGCATGGTGGGCGCTGTTTCGGGCATCGCGCTAGCGGTAACTGATGCGGGGATCGAGCCAGCCATAGAGCAAATCAGCAATTAAATTAAATAAAATAACCAGACAGGCAAACACAAACGTCACCGCCATGATCACCGGCGTATCGTTGCGCAAAATGGCGTCAATCAACAGGGAGCCGATGCCAGGAATGCGAAAAATTTGCTCGGTCACGATGGCGCCGCCGAATACCGCCGGCATCTGCAACGCAACCAGCGTCACCACCGGAATTAGCGCATTTCGCACCACGTGCTTCATCACCACCACGCGCTCTTTGAGGCCTTTACTGCGCGCAGTCGTTACGTAGTCAAGGCGAATCACGTCGAGCATTGCCGAGCGCACATACCGCGTCCAGCTGGCGCCTTGAAACAAACCCAGCACCATCACCGGCATGATCGATTGCCGAATGTGCTCCCACCACCACTGCCAGCCGGTCGCTGAAATGTCCGCGCGGTAAACAAACGGCAACCAATCGAGCGTGATTGAGAACAGCAGAATCAGCAGCAAACCGGTGAAAAACGTGGGCAACGAAAAGCCGATAAACGCCAGCGTGCTGGCGATTCGATCAAACCACGAATAGGGTTTTGCCGCCGAATAAATGCCGACGGGCAACGCAATCAGCATGGCCAGCACTTGAGAGGCGCCAATCACCACCAGCGTCACCGGCAGGCGTTGCAGTATCAGCGTGTCAACGTCAACGCGACTAATAAACGAGAAACCCCAATCGCCTCGCAGCATGGCCGTCAGCCAGTGAAAGTAGCGCTGCCAGATTGGATCATCGAGGCCGAATTTGGCGCGCAACATGGCGCGCACTTCGGCCGGTACGTTGGGATTAGTGGCCAGTTCTTCGAACGGATCACCCGGCGCCAATGCCAGAACGGTAAACAGCACCACACTGATGCCCAGCACGCTTGGCAGGGCAATCAGCAGGCGCCGCAGCAGGTAGGAGCCCACGCGGAAGTTGTTGAACTAACCGATCAGGCTTCGCGATACCAGTTTTGCAGCGTCGAAAAGTCTAGATCCCAGCCCGACAAGGTGGACACTAATTTCAGGTTGGCGCCGCGGACCCGCGGACGACTAATCAACGGAATGACCGCGTTGGCTTTGATCACCATGTCGTTCATGCTGATGTAGAGCGCGGCGCGCTTGACCGGATCAAGTTCGCCCTCAGCGGCGCGATAGGCTTTGTCAAAGTCCGGGCTGGACCAGCGGCACATGTTGCGACCCTGCCATTTGTTGGCCTTGCTAGAAATTTCCCACGATGTGTATTGGTCCATAAAGCGCTCGGCGTCCGGCTGCGTCATGGTGGTGGTGTACATCTGCATGTCGGCCCAGAATTTGCCGTAAGTGTCGGGATTAGCGACATCCGACGAGAAAAACACGGCGGCAGTCACCGATTTCAATTCGAGGTCGACGCCGGCCTTTTGGCAGGCCTGCTTAAGCACGGCCTGCTCTTTTTGGCGTATTGAATTGACCGACGTCTGCAACACAAATTTCATCTTCTTGCCGCCCTTTTCGCGAACGCCATCGCTACCTTTTTTCCAGCCCGCCGTTTCGAGAACGGCATTGGCCTTGTCGATATTGAACTCCCATGTGGTGTTCGGCGAACGGAAGCGCGGCGGATTGTTAACAAAATTGCCAGTGGCAACACCGGTACGGCCGTAGATGAACTCCTGAATGCTCTTGCGATCGGCAAGCAGCGACATGGCTTGACGCACAGCCGGATCGGTGAATGCAAAATGCTTCGATTTGATGCTGGCGCGCTCGCCTTCGACCTCGGTAAAGGGGTCGGTAAAGTTGAGCTGGATGAACTCGATGTCACCACTCGGAATGATGTGCACCTTGCCTTTGCCACCCGCCTCCATGCGCTTCAACACTTCATCCTCAACCTGCAAATTCCAGGCGTAGTCGTACTCGCCGGTTTGCAATACGGCGCGCGCTGCGGAGGTCGCATCGCCGCCGCCCTTCATTTCGATCGAATCGAAAAACGGCCGATTCGCCATGTGGTAGTTGTTGTTGATCTCGCCGCGCACCATGTCGCCCGGTTTGAAGTCAACAAACTTGTACGGACCGGTGCCGACCGGCTTCAAATTCGTCGGTGCATCGCGCGATTTGTCGCCGATGTAGGGCGCGAATAAATGCTTGGGAATAATCATGCCTTCAGCAGCCACAAAGGCCGTCGCCCAGAACGGCGTAGGCTTGGCAAACGTCACCTTGATTGTGTGCGAATCAACTTTTTCGACCTTAACGTCCTTGTAGATGCCCATCGTCACCGCGGTGGTGGCGGGATCTTTCGCATATTCCCAAGTAAAGATGCAGTCGTCGGCCGTGAAGGGTTGGCCGTCGTGCCAGGTGACGCCTTTCTTCAGCTTCCAGGTGACCGATTTGCCGTCCGCACTCAGGCCGCCGTTGGCCTTGGTCGGAATCTCGGCTGCCAAGATCGGCACCAGATTGCCGTCGTTGTCCCAAACCGCGAGTGGCTCATAAAAAATGCGCGACCCTTCCTGATCTTTGGTGCCGTTGGCGAAGTGCGGCTGCAATAACGTCGCGCCCTGCCACCACAGTACCTTTAGCGCACCACCGCCGCCTCGCTTAGTTGGTTTATACGTGGGCGCTGTTTGCGCTTGCGCGACGCCGGCGTGCATCAGCATCATCGAGGCCATCGGCGCGGTCAACCCGAGCGACACCATTTGCAAAATGAAGTTGCGGCGCGGCAATTTGCCGACCCGTACGTCTTCGATGAGATGGGTAATTTCACGCTCTTGCATATCGATGCTTCCTCTGGGTGGCGGTTTAGTCGGCCGCAACAATACGGTTGCAACCGAACAATTTAATGACATCAAAGCAAGTATCGCACCCGAAGCGAGTGAGGCAACGCGGGTTTTCCGAAATCACACGCACAATTTTCCCGTGCACGCAGACTCGGTTCTGTGCGTCAGTCTTGCGTCGTACTTAATTTAGAAAGCGCGGCCACGACATCCGACTGCGTGATCATGCCTAGCAACAAATGACCGGCGCCCACCACCGGAATGTGATGGTGTCCGGTGCCGCCAAACAGCGGAATCAGCTCGACTAGGTGGCGGTCCACACTGGCCACGCGGACCTGGCGGCTCATGATCTCACCCACCACGGCTGGCCTGGTCAGCGCCGTACCGTCGGTCCAACCGCGCAGCTTGCGCAAGCGGACATCAAGCCCGTCTTGGCCATCGATATTGGCTTCGCGCATGAAGTCGGCCGGGGTCACGATGCCAACAATACATCCCGATGCGTCCACCACCGGCAGCGCCTTAATGTGATGTTCAGCGAACAGTTTCCACGCGCGCTGCAGCTCGGTGCTGTGGCTGACGGTCACTAATTGGCGCGACATGATGTCGCCGCAGCGAATGTTGGCCAGCTTTCGCTGATACGCATGCAACTGAATGTCTTCCAGTACCGCTTTCAGATCGTCACGACTGATGTCGAGCACTTGGTTGTAGCGCGCAAGCACCGCGTCGAGATCTGCATCAATCGATCGCTCCTGCACCTCATCACCCGCTGCGTCAACGGCGGACGGCAACGGCAGGTGCGGGTAAGTGCGCCGTGTGGCGTTGTTGTAGGCGATGCCGGCCAACACAAGCAGTAGCGAGTTGACTAACACTGGAAACAAGACAAACATAGGATCGGTCACGCCAGTCAGCGCCAAAAGCAGCGCCACGGCACCTCCCGGTGGATGCAGGCAGCGCAGCGCGAGCATCAGCGCAAGGGCCAACCCAACCGAGAGCGCGGCAGCAAGCTCGATCGGTCCGATCCAGCGCGCGCAGGCTACTCCCACCAACGCCGAGAGCGTGTTGCCACCAATAACCGCCCACGGTTGCGCCAGGGGGCTGGCGGGCACAGCGAACACCAAAACGGCGGTGGCGCCTATGGGTGCCACCAACCAAGCCCACTGCCCGGCGGCGTTTGCACCCAACTGGTGGCACAAAATAGCCGTCAGCAGAACACCCAACGTCGCGCCCACCGCGATCCGCCATCGCTCGCGGCCATCAACCGCAATCGGCGCCGGCCACAGCGCACGCAGCCAGTCTGCTTTCGTGCGCCGTATTGACGGGCGCGGATGGTTAGTTGATGCGGAGGATGGCAAACGAGTTAGACCAAAGATGATCGCGGATGCGTCTTAACGCGTCAGCGGGTTTAAGCAAACTACGCTGTAACCGTTCTAAATGACTGAGCTCTGCGCGTACGCTTTAACGTCATCGGGGGTTTCATCGGTTGCGATGCAGTCCTCGAACAGTTCGCGGAACAGCGCTTCGGGCAGCTTGCGACCAATGAACACAACGGTACTTTCGCGCTTGGCGTCTGCTGCCCATTCGCTCGCGAAATCGAAGCCCGCCATCATGTGCACGCCCTGAAACACCACGCGGCGCGGTTCGCCCTTGATGTTCAAGATGCCCTTGTAACGCAGCATCTGTTCGCCGTATAGATTGATCAGCGACCCGATATAGCGATCTACTTTGCGCACATCAAGCGGACGATCGGTTTTGATCACAAAGCTTGCCACTTCATCGTGATGTTCGTGGTCGCTATTGGTCAAGAAGTCCGGCTGGATTTCGAGAATCGCATTCAGATTAAAGCCGCGAATGTCGAGCAACTCCTTGATCGGCGTGACCCCGAAGTGCACCTTTTTGATCGGTGCGCGCACGTTAAGACGTCGCAAGCGCTCCATCAAGGTTTGTGTTTCTTCCTCCGTGGTCACATCGGTTTTTGACACCAGCAAACGGTCAGCAAAGGCCACCTGTTGTTGCGCCTCGGTGAACTCTTTAAGTTGGCTCAGGCCATGCTTGGCGTCAACCACGGTGATCACAGCATCAAGCAAATAGCGCTCGTTGACCTTT
Source organism: Burkholderiales bacterium (assembly GCA_014378555.1). Lineage (GTDB taxonomy): Bacteria > Pseudomonadota > Gammaproteobacteria > Burkholderiales > Casimicrobiaceae > Casimicrobium. Next base: position 8,107 of record JACMNN010000054.1, read on the forward strand.
TCATCGGCGAAAAAGGTTTGTGCGACCGGCGCCGGATCAGCCATGCCGGTGGTCTCGATCACCACGCGGTCAAACTTGAGCTCGCCCTTGGCGCGACGCTTGTACAGACTGTTCAAAATGCGGATCAAATCGCCGCGCACCGTGCAGCAGATGCAACCGTTGTTCATCTCAACGATTTGCTCTTTGCTGTCGGCGAGAATTTCGTTATCTACGCCCTCTTCGCCAAATTCATTTTCGATCACCGCGATTTTTTCGCCGTGCGGCTCTTTCAAAATGCGGTTGAGCAGCGTGGTTTTTCCGGCACCCAAAAAACCGGTCAGGATGGTGACTGGAATCGGCGACTCGGTGGGCTCCGGGCCCCACGATTCGGCTTCTTTGGCGGCTTCCTTGCCTGCTTTTGCGGCTTTGTCTGCTTTGGTCGACATGTTCTCTGTATCCTTGGTTATTCCACTAATTTTAGGGCGTGTTCAGTGACTGCAACTGCGCAAACGTCTGCATCTTCGGGTACGCCGCTTTTTACCTCTGACCAGGTGCG
>JACMNN010000055.1 GCA_014378555.1 Burkholderiales bacterium
TTCAAACGAAACCCGAGTGCGCGTCGAATTTTTTTCGAACACCATCGCGAGCGTCCGGTCGCGCAGCGGGTGATAAAGCTCATAGCGTTTGAAGCGATCTTTGATCAGCTTGGTGCGCTCAAACAAATAGGCGTATTCCTCGGCTGAGAAATCGCTCATTTGCAGGAAGTGACGGACTTTGGCGACCGGCGCGGACTTGCTGCCGGACGCGTTGACGAGAGCCTTGGACATAGGCGTTGCTAGTGATACTAGGCTTATCAAAACACGAGTTTACCCGCGTTGTTAAAATTGGATTTAATGGAGATGAATCTGCTCAGACAGCAGGTCCTCCGCGACAACAACAGGCAGTCCATGACATCCAGCGCGGCTAGTGCGCTCCTTTCCTCCTCCACCGCCGTCGACAGCGACCTCATCATCAAGGGGCTGACGTTGGCTGGTCAGCAGTTTCGCCCGAGCGACTGGTCGGATCGATTGTGCGGCGTGATGTCAGCGTTTGGCGCGGACGAACAATTGCGTTACAGCCCGCTGATCACGCCCGCGCTACGTGACGGATTGCGCTGCGTGATCGTGCGGCGCGAACTGGCAACGCTTGAGCCGCGCTTGTTTCGTTTCTTTTTGAGCTTCGCGGTTGATAACGAACTGCAAATTACCTTCAATGCGGATGCGGTGGCGACGCTGCTGCCGGATACGGTGAAACGCATGTCGCGGGAGACCACTGTGCTGCCCGCGCAAGTAGAGAAACCAGAGGATTATTAGGCGCCGCCCAGATTGGCGTTGTTCTCGCCCGCCTAGAACGGCCGGGAACTTGGAACGCACGCGACCGCAGGCTTGATGATTTCACGCAATTCGCGCCCCGCGTTGCATCGGCACCTACAGCAAGGTTCGCTGAAGTTTTATGGGTTCGGGCCATAAAAACTGAGGCAACAAAAAAGGCCCCTGAGGGCCTTTTTCGATCACCTGTAAACCGAAAGTTACGCGGTTTTGGCTGCCGGCGCCACAACAGCGACCATGGCCTTGATGGCACGGACGAGGTTGCTTTTCACGCGGGAAGCGAGGTTCTTGTGAACGATGCGCTTGTCGGCGATGCGGTCAATCACCGATTGTGACTCTTGCATTTGCTTCATTGCAGCGCCTTGGTCGCCAGCGGCGACGGCTTTCTGCACTTTTTTCACGGCGGTGCGCAATTGGGTGCGCAGGGATGCATTGTGGGCGCGCTGCTTGTCGTTTTGACGGGCGCGCTTTTTTGCTTGTGCTGAATTTGCCATGGCAGAGTTCTTTTATGCGTAATCGATTCGGTGAACCAGCTATTCTACGGGGAAATCTTGAGCTCCGCAACCCTTGAACTTATTCAAAGCCATCGTCGGCGTCTCCGCCATGACCTCGCTGTCCCGTGTCGCGGGGTTAGCCAACCAGATTGTGATGGCCAAAGTGTTCGGGGCGGGCGCCGTCAACGACGCCTTTGAGATTGCGTTTCAGCTTCCGAACATGATGCGGCGGTTGTTTGCTGAGGGCGCATTCGCGCAAGCGTTTGTGCCGTTACTCGCAGAATATAAAAGCCAACGCGGCGAAGCGGCCACTCACACACTGATTAACCGCGTGGCAACGCTGCAACTGTTGGCGCTGCTTGTAGTCACCGTACTTGGCATCGTGGCGGCGCCGTGGCTGATCCCGCTTTTTGCCAGCGGCTTTGCCAAAACTGAGGGCAAAACGTTATTGGCGACGCAGTTGCTGCAGATCATGTTCCCGTATTTGTTGTTTATTTCGCTCACGGCCCTAGCGGGTGGCGTGATGAATATCTGGAAGAAATTTGCCATTCCCGCGTTCACCCCGGTGCTGCTCAATCTGTGCATGATCGCCGCAGCCGTGTGGGCAACGCCGTACTTCGCTCAGCCGATCCATGCACTGGCTTGGGGCGTGGTGGTGGGCGGGGTGGCGCAGCTCTCGCTGCAGCTGTGGCCGCTGTACAAGCTCGGCATGTTTCCGCGCCTGGATTTTCACTTTCGTGACGAAGGCGTGCAACGCATGCTGAGGACGATGGCGCCGGCGCTGATCGGCGTTTCAATCGCGCAGATCAGCATGCTGATTAACGTGAGTTATGCGTCTGGTTTCGGCGATGGCGCGGTGAGTTGGCTAAAAAAGGCGGATCGCCTGATGGAGCTGCCGACGGCCTTGCTCGGCGTGGCCATTGGCACCGTGATCCTGCCTGCGCTCGGCGCGTTGCGTGGCGAGAAAAACATGCGTGGTTATGGCGAGTTGCTGGACTACGGCATGCGCTTTGCGTTGATTGCGACGCTGCCCGCGATGGCGGTGATGTGCGTGCTGGCGACGCCAATGGTGGCCACCTTATTTCAGCGCGGCGCATTCAGCGCTGAAGACGTTTCAAGAACCGGCCCAGCGGTGGCGGCATACGCCGTGGGCATCGTCGCGCTGGTGTGGATCAAGATTTTGGCCCCCGCGTTCTACGCGCAGCAGGACACCAGAACACCGGTGAAGATTGGCATTCGCGTGTTGCTCATTACGCAGCTGTTCAATCTGTTTTTTGTGTTCGTCGTGTTCAATCGCTTTGCGCCCCAACTGCTGCACGTAGCGCTCGCGCTGTCGACCAGTCTCGGCGCGGTGCTCAACGCCTGGTGGTTGTATCGAGGATTGCTTGCACGCGGGGCGTACGTTCCGCAGGCCGGATGGACGCGATTTGCCCGGCAGTTGCTCGCCGCAACTCTGTTGACGACGGCATTAATTTTGTTGGCAAAACCAAGCGACCTTTGGTGGACGGTGGTCGGCGAGATTCCGCGGGCGTCGATGCTTGCCGCGTTGTTTGCGCTAGGCGGGTTCGCCTATCTGGGTGTGCTGTACTGCTTCGGTTTTCGGCTGCGCGATATGCATCGCTAGCTGAGTCTCGTAGGCTGGGTTGAAACCCAGCATCTAAGCGGCCGCCAAAGCCTCGTGCTGGGTTTCAACCCAGCCTACGACGCGACACCCTAACTCGCTACGAAAGCTTGCGCGGCGGCTTTTTTGGTGCGTCTGGCACCGGAGCCAGCGCGCGGATATGCAGTACATGATCGACCAGCTCGAAGCCGCGATCCTTGACAATTTTCAGGATGCGCTTTTCGATTTCCGCGTCGTGAAATTCAACCACGGTGCCGGTGTTCACACACACGATGTGATCGTGTTTGTCGCCTTCATTGAGTTCAAAAATTGACTTACCGCCTTCGAAGTGATGACGCTTCAGCAGGCCCGCCTGCTCGAACTGCGTCAGCACCCGATAAATGGTGGCGAGGCCTACGTCGAGGCCCTCATCCATCAGCAGCCGATATACGTCCTCGGCGGTCATGTGGCGCACTTTGGAGCCCTGAAACAGGTCGAGCACCTTCATGCGCGGCAGCGTCGCCTTGAGGCCAGCGTCTTTGAGGTCTTGGGCGTGAGCCATGATGTTTGTCCCGTGAAACTTATGAGGTGTGGCCTCAGCCGAGGCGCATCCTTAGCTATCATAGCGGCTTGTCTTCATGCTCTCAAACCCTCTTTATGCGCGTTTTTCTTGCCACTCTCGCCACGCTTTCTGCCCTTGCGCTGACCGGCTGCGGCCTGGTCTACAAGATGGAGATCAATCAGGGTAATTACGTCACCCAAGACATGGTGACCAAGCTCAAAGAAGGGCAATCTAGGCAGCAGGTGCGCTTGGTGCTGGGCACGCCGACCACCGAAAGCGTGTTTCACAAAGACCGCTGGGATTACGCCTATTCGCTGGAGCGTCGCGGCCGTTCGGTGACGGCGCACAAACTGACCGTGTTGTTTGATGACGACAAGGTCAAAAGCTGGACCGTCGCTGATTTACCCATCTCCCCGGTGGTCGATCGCGATCCGGCGTACGCTAATCTTGAAAAGGGCACGACGCGTTCGAGCGACGGCCCCGGCTGGTGGTCGAAAGTGACCGATTGGTGGCGCAAATAAGTAAGGTCGCGGCTCATGGTTAACTTGGCGATTACTGGCGCGTCTGGCAAGATGGGGCGCATGTTGCTTGAGACCTGCGCGAATGATGCAGCCACCACGCTGATTGCTGCGCTCGACGCGCCGCACAGCCCGGCGCTGGGCGTGTCGGCCAAAGCGTTTGGCGGCAATGTTGATGTGCCGGTCACGACCGATGCTGCGGGCCTGGCGCGCGGCTCAATACTCATCGACTTCACGCGGCCTGAAGCCACGCTCAACTACCTCGATGCCTGCGTTGCAGGCGGCATCGGTATGGTCATCGGCACCACCGGATTTGACGACGCGGGCAAGGCCAAAATAGCCGCCGCTGCAGAACATATTCCGATCGTGCTTTCGCCGAATTATTCGGTCGGTGTGAACACCGTGTTCAAGCTACTCGAGTTGGCCGCAAAGTCGCTGAACGAGGGCTACGACATTGAAATCGTTGAGATGCATCACCGCATGAAGGTCGATGCGCCGTCGGGCACCGCGATCAAGCTCGGCGAGGTTATCGCCGAGGCGCAGGGCACTAAGCTTGCCGACCGTGCCGTGTATGCCCGAGAAGGCCACACCGGCGCGCGCAAGGACGGCGCCATTGGCTTTGCCGCGCTGCGCGGTGGCGACGTGGTGGGCGATCATACGGTGGTGTTTGCGGGCATTGGCGAGCGCATCGAAATCACCCACAAATCGGCCAGTCGCGCCACTTACGCGGTGGGCGCGATCCGCGCGGCAAAGTTCTTGCATGGCAAAGCGCACGGATTGTTTGATATGCATGATGTGCTGGGGTTGAAATAAGTCGATTGGGCAAGGCAGCTTGGTGCTGTAGCGCACAACCCAGTGCGGGTTCAAGCGAATTTCAACTGACATCGACTTGCTTACAAATTAGCGGTTAGCCCCATTGCAGTAAGGCTTGTAGGCCAAAGTCGCTGTGGGTTTCGCGGCAACGGAGGATGGACATGAGCGCGAAAAGCGCAGCGCAGGCGGCGGCATTGAGCCCGATTGCACGCGAACATGTGGCGTCGGGGGGCGCTGAACCTACGGAGACCAAAGTGCCGTCGGCGGGCAGGGCCGACTCGCAGGACGTCACTTGTGCGCGTTGCTCCAGTACGTTTGCTTGCGGCGCCAACACGTCGTACTGCTGGTGCCAGACGCTGCCACCGCTTGATTTGTCGCGGCGGTCCGTTGATTTACTCGAGCGCGGTTGCATGTGTTTGCGTTGCCTGCGCGCTGCAGTGTCGGTACAAACCGCTACCTGACGGCATGGCCATTTATCTGGTCCGCCACACCGCGCCGAACATCACGCCTGGCATCATTTACGCCGCAACTAACGTGCCGGTGCATGATGGTGAATTTAAGCGCATGATCCCGCTGCTTGACGCTGCACTGCCCGAAAGCGCGCTGATCGTCACCAGTCCGTTGACCCGCTGTCGCAGACTGGCGGACTTTCTTGCGATGGGCAGCAACGAGCGCATCGTGATCCTCGACCCGCGCTTTATCGAACGCGATTTGGGTCGCTGGACCGGCAAAAAATGGGAAGATATTGCGCGCCTTGAGGCGAAAGAATTTGCGGCGGATTTTCTTGATCATTGGCCACCGCCGGTTGAGACCGCAAACGGTCCGGTGCTGCGCGGCCTGAACGTGCATCCACGGCTCGGCGCAGGCGAATCGGTGCGGGCAATGCAGGCGCGCGTGGTCGAGGGATTTGAGGCCGCGCGGGACATTGCCGAAGGCCGCAATTTGGTGATCATCTCCCATGCCGGGCCGATTGCCGCAATGATCGCGCACTGGCTCGCCGTGCCGCTGCGACGCGGCATAGAACCCTCGCCCGGCTGCGGCGACGTGGTGCAGCTCGCTGACGTCGATGGTACGCGGCGGGCTTTCCTCTCTCGGCAAGCCAACGCACCTGGCGACGCAGACAGCTTTTAGCCGAAACGCTTATGCAGCATGGCCTATCCGTCAATTATTAAACTATCCGACTTTTGCATAAATAGCCGATTAAACCTTTACTAGACTTGTTTTTCGGCGAAAAGCTTATAGATTTAGCAAGCTAAAACTCGGGTACAATCTTGTAGCTTCAGACACAGGATTTCATGAGTTCACCGGGCGGTAACACCTCGCGCGATGCACACCATCAGCGAACTCCCGTTTTTCATGTCTGCGGCTAGCACATTCAAGAATTGCTGCCAGCCAAGTCGCTGCGGCGATTCGCGCACGAAAAGCCAGAACAATGACCAGCCCCACCTCCTCCAGCCCTGCCGCGCTGTTCCCCCAAATCGCGCCTGCGATTTTGTTGCCACCTACGGTGCCAGCCCTACTTGCCCTAGCCGACGGCACCGTGTTTCGCGGACGCTCTATTGGCGCGGCCGGACAGGCCGTCGCCGAGGTAGTGTTCAACACCGCGATCACCGGCTACCAAGAAATTCTCACTGATCCGTCATACGCGGGCCAGTTTGTCACGCTGACCTATCCGCACATCGGCAACGTTGGCATTAATAACGAAGACGTCGAATCAAACAAGATTTGGGCCTCGGGCCTGATTATTCGCGACCTGTCTAGCACGGTGTCAAACTTCCGCAGCGAACAAACGCTGGATGCTTATTTGACCGCCGCTGGCGTGGTCGGCATCTCAGACATCGACACCCGCAAGCTCACCCGTTTGTTGCGTGACAAGGGTGCGCAAAACGGCTGTATTCAGGCAGGCGTTATTGACGAAGCGAAAGCCATTGCCGCCGCGCAAGCCGCGCCCAGTATGGCGGGGCTTGATCTGGCGAAAGTCGTCAGCTGCACCCAACCCTACGTATGGTCGCAATCGACGTGGGCGTTGGGCGCCGGTTATTCGCAACGCGCTGAAGAGAAATTTCATGTGGTCGCCTACGACTACGGCGTCAAGTTCAACATTTTGCGCATGCTCGCCGAGCGCGGCTGCAAGCTGACCGTGGTGCCCGCGCAAACCAGCGCCAAAGAGGTGCTGGCGCTAAATCCCGACGGCGTGTTCTTGGCTAACGGCCCGGGCGACCCCGAAGCTTGCGACTACGCGATTGCCGCAGTCAAGGAAATCGTCGACAGCGGCATGCCGACCTTCGGTATCTGTCTTGGCCATCAACTGCTCACGCTAGCCAGCGGTGGCAAAACGCTGAAGATGAGAAACGGCCACCACGGTGCCAATCATCCGGTGAAAGATTTGAGCGATGGCCGCGTGCTGATCACCAGCCAGAACCACGGCTTCGCGGGCGACCCAGCGAGCTTGCCGGCCAACGTGCGCGTCACCCACGTAAGCCTGTTTGACGGCACGTTGCAAGGCATCGAGCGCACCGACCAGCCGGCGTTCAGTTTTCAAGGGCACCCTGAGGCAAGTTCCGGCCCGCATGATGTGGCCTACCTGTTCGACCGCTTCATCAACATGATGCGGACGCCAGCGTGAGCGCATCCAGGACCAACCGCTTGATCCTGGTCCGCCACGGCGAAACCGCATGGAACGCCGAGGGGCGCATTCAGGGCATGCTTGATGTGCCGCTTAACGCGCTCGGATTGCAGCAGGCAAAGCGGGTGGGCGACCAAATAGCGCGCAGTGTGGATGTGGCCGAAATGGTGTCAAGTGATCTGGTGCGTACTCGCGAAACGGCAACGCCGATTACTGAGGCTACCGGGTTCGAACCGCGTTTTGATGCGCGCCTGCGCGAGCGTCATTTTGGTATTTATCAGGGCATTACTTACGAAGAGTGGCGCATTAAAGATGCCGAAGGTATTGCCCGCTTCCATGCGGGTGAGGCGGATTACGGCCCCGAAGGCGGCGAAACAGCGAAGCAGTTTCAGGACCGCTGTGTGAATGTCGTCACTGATCTGGTGATGGTGTCGCGCGAAAAAACGTTGCTGTTGATCACCCATGGCGGTGTGGTGAGCAGCATGGTGCGCCATTCAAACGGCCTCAATCCGCAAAGCGCGCGCACTTGGAGTGTGCCTAACGCGTCGATCAGCGAATGGCGGGTTGTTTGGGCCAACGATGCACCGATTTTTCATTGCGATCGCGTGGGTGACAGTGCTCATCTTGAACACGCGCTCGACGAAGTAGACAAGTAGATAAGTAGCGATACGCAAAAGCGAATATGCCAAAAAGAACCGACATAAAAAGTATCCTCATCATCGGCGCGGGCCCGATCATCATCGGCCAGGCGTGCGAGTTTGATTACTCTGGCGCGCAGGCGTGCAAGGCGTTGCGCGAAGAGGGCTACAAAGTCATCCTCGTCAACAGCAACCCGGCCACGATCATGACCGACCCCGACATGGCCGACGTGACCTACATCGAGCCGATCACCGCCGCGGTGATTGAGCGCATCATCGAGAAAGAAAAACCCGACGCGCTGTTGCCGACGATGGGCGGACAGACCGCACTCAACGCCGCGATGGAGCTGTCGAAAAATGGCGCGCTTAAACGGCACAACGTCGAGCTTATTGGCGCCAACGAGCATGCCATTGAGAAGGCCGAAGACCGCTCCAAGTTTAAAGACGCGATGACCAAAATCGGTCTCGGCTCTGCCCGCTCCGGTGTTGCGCACACGCTCGAAGAAGCGCACGCAGTGCAAAAAACGTTGGGCTTTCCGACGGTGATTCGGCCCAGCTTCACCATGGGTGGCAGTGGTGGCGGCATCGCCTACAACCATGAAGAATTTGTCAGCATCTGCAAAAACGGTTTGGAGCTGTCGCCGACCAAAGAGTTGTTGATCGAAGAATCGCTGCTCGGTTGGAAAGAGTTCGAGATGGAGGTGGTGCGTGACAAAAACGACAACTGCATCATCATCTGTTCTATTGAAAACCTCGATCCGATGGGCGTGCATACCGGCGACTCGATCACCGTCGCGCCCGCACAAACATTGACCGACAAGGAATACCAGATCATGCGTAATGCATCGATCGCGGTGTTGCGCGAAGTCGGTGTTGATACCGGCGGTTCGAATGTGCAGTTTTCGATCAATCCGAAAGACGGTCGCATGATCGTGATCGAGATGAATCCACGAGTGTCGCGGTCGTCGGCTTTGGCCTCAAAAGCCACCGGTTTCCCGATTGCCAAAGTGGCGGCCAAGCTCGCCGTCGGCTACACGCTCGATGAACTGCGCAACGAAATTACCGGTGGTGCAACGCCCACCTCATTCGAGCCAAGTATCGATTACGTGGTCACCAAAATTCCACGTTTCGCCTTTGAGAAATTTAAGGAAGCTGACCCGCATCTGACCACCCAAATGAAGAGCGTGGGCGAGGTCATGGCCATCGGCCGCACCTTCCAGGAATCGCTGCAAAAAGCATTGCGTGGCCTTGAAGTGGGTGTCGACGGTTTCAACCTGAAGTCAGTGGACGCCGACAAAATCAGCGAACAGCTGTCGAACCCAACGCCCGATCGGCTTTGGTATGTGGCCGATGCGTTTGGCGTTGGCATGACGGTAGAAGAAGTGTTTGAAGACACCTCGATTGACCCGTGGTTTCTGTCGCAGATTAAAGAGATCGTCGATCTTGAATTGGCGATTGAAAAACGCTCGCTTGATTCAATCAGCAAAGACGAAATGCGTCACCTCAAGCGCAAAGGTTTCGCTGATCGTCGACTGGCGTATCTGCTCAAGGCAACGCAGGATCAGGTGCGCGAGGCGCGCCATGCGCTGGGCATTCGACCGGTCTACAAACGGGTGGACACCTGTGCGGCCGAGTTCGCCACCAAAACCGCATACCTGTATTCGACCTACGAGGACGAATGCGAAGCCGAGCCGTCCAACCGCAAAAAAATTATGGTGCTGGGCGGTGGGCCGAACCGTATCGGCCAAGGCATCGAGTTTGATTATTGCTGCGTGCATGCCGCGATGGCGCTGCGCGAAGATGGTTACGAAACCATCATGGTCAACTGCAATCCGGAAACCGTCTCGACCGACTACGACACCTCAGATCGCCTGTACTTTGAGCCGGTCACGCTCGAAGACGTGCTTGAAATTGTGCATGTCGAAAAACCCATCGGCGTGATCGTGCAGTACGGTGGCCAGACGCCGCTCAAACTGGCACGTGAACTTGAACGCTTGGGCGTGCCGATTATCGGCACTACGCCGGACGCCATTGATATGGCCGAGGACCGCGAGCGCTTCCAGAAA
>JACMNN010000056.1 GCA_014378555.1 Burkholderiales bacterium
CGGATTCAAGAAAGGCGTCGAAGGCGCAGGCGGCACCGTGCAATTTCAGGGCACCGCACAGTTTGATGCCACGATTCGTAGTGATATCCAGATGTTTGGGCGCGTAATTAAGGCGGCGAGTATTTCTGCGGAGTAGCAACGTTTACGGCGCTAGTGACGTATATTGCGCGCGTAAATTTGTAGTTTGCCGGGCGCTGCTCAGCTAAGCACTGCTCGCAACTACACTGCGCATCTACCCTTTGCCATGAACGATTGAACACGCAATGGACGGAACAACGCTGGGCTGGATTGCCGCCGTTTTGCTCATCATCGTGGGCTTAGCCGGCACCGTTTTGCCCGCGCTACCCGGGACCATCTTGGTGCTTGGAGGCATCGTGCTCAGCGCATGGCTCGACGACTTCACCCGCGTTAAATGGTGGGTGGTGACGATCATCGCGGTGCTCGCGGTGGCGGCGTGGGTGACCGACTATCTGGCGACCATCATGGGCGCGAAAAAGGCTGGCGCGAGCACGCTAGCGATTGTTGGTGCAGCACTCGGCACCATTGCCGGCATTTTTATGGGCCTAATCGGGGTGCTGTTTATGCCGTTTGTGGGGGCTGTAATCGGCGAGCTCATCGCGCAGAAAAACGTTAAGCAGGCGGCGAAAGTGGGCTTCGCCACGTGGCTCGGCTTGCTTATCGGCACCGTGGTGAAACTAGTTCTCGTGTTTATGATGATTGGTATTTTTGTCGCGGCGCTGTTGCTGAATTCGCGTTAGCGCGCGTTGGTAGCGGTTGCAGTGTTACGGATATTGTGTGCCGCAATTGCGGTTCATATAGGCACGAATGGCGGCGTAGGTGGTGCGCGTAGCGCAAGCACCAAGTGCGCCACCGGTAAGCGCAGCGCCGGTCAAGCCCATGGCCATGCGGATCGCCAGCAAACCGTCGGTGAGCGGGCTGACGACACCGTTGCCATCGAGGTCTCCGTTACAGGTTTCAGAGATTGATGCGGGCGTTCCGAAGCTAGGCGGCGTCGCGCAAGCTTGCGCAGCCGCGACCGCCGCAGCAGCATTCAATATGCCGTCACCACAACGCTGAATCTGGCAATTGATTTCTGCGGGAGCGGCCGTTGGATACGCTGTTGCGGTGCCACGGATCATCGCGGCTACATGATGCGGCAACAGCGTCGGGCGCGCCGACAACATCAACGACGCGACACCTGCGACGTGCGGCGTAGCCATCGAGGTGCCTGAATAGTTGACGTAATTGCTGCCTGCCGGCGCGGCGACTGGGGAAGTAGTGCCGGTGTTGAGGGTGGAAATAATGGTTCGGCCTGGGGCGGAAATAGTTGCAGGCGGGCCGTAATTACTAAACGTCGGGCGGGCACCATTGACGTCGGTCGCACTCACCGCGATCACGCCGCGACAATTGGCGGGGGTTGAGCCCATGGTTCCGCCAAATTCGTTGCCAGCGGCGACGACGATGAGCACGCCGCGCGAAATCGCACCGTTGATCGCGTTTTGGTAGGTAGCCCCACACGGCGCTGTCCCGCCCAGGGACATGCTAATTACGTTCGCAGGTGTCGGGTTATTGGCGACGCCCGCCACCGCACCACCTGACGCCCAAATCATCGCGTCGGCAATGTCTGAGACAAAACCACCGCATTTGCCGAGCACACGAATGGGCTGAATCTTAGAGACCCAATTCACGCCGGCGATACCCAGATTGTTGTTGCTGACAGCGCCTATGGTTCCCGACACATGGGTGCCATGCCAACTGCTATTGCTCGCTCCGCAACCTGCAAAAAAACCACCTACCGTTGTGTCCTCGGCCACGGTAACCCAATCACCGGGGTCGGATGGATCTCCATCGCGGCCATCGCCGTCGTTAGCTATTTCGATTTTGCTGACAAAGTCGTAGCCCGGCACCGTGCGTCCGGCCAAGTCACTGTGCGCCGTGATCCCGGTGTCGAGCACGGCGACAATCACACTCGCGGAGCCGGTAGTAATGTCCCACGCAGCCGGTGCATTGATGCCGTAGTTGCCCACGGCCACCGCCTTTAACGCCCATTGATTCGTGGCGTACAGCGTGTCGTTCGGCACCAGCGCTGGAAACATACGTATATCGGGCTCCGCGTACAGAACATCCGCTTGGCTGAGCAGACGTTGCGCAACCCGCGATGCCTCCGCGAGCGTCATCCGGGTGTCCGTGGTCAGGATCGCTGCTCCGACGCCCGTTTCGTGGGAATAGCTCAATGCGCGGCCCGCCACCGCACTCATGGTTGCGGCGATTTGCACGCCTTCGCTCGCGCTCATCACAACACCCTTCGCGGGCGTTTTCATCTTCACGATCAGGCGATTGGTGTATTTGCCAGCAGTGGGCTGGCCCATTTGATCGGGGTCAGCGCCGCCGGCCACACTTACAGTGATTGGCAAGGCCGCTGAGAAAACGAGCGTTGCTCGGGTAACGATAGCAACGAAACGGCGATAAAACTTCATGGGTAAATCCGATGCGTGAACAACTTGAACGACGGGACCGGCATGTTAGGGCAAAACGACGCACGAAGCACAAAGACCCCGTAAGCGACGGCATCTGCGCCCTGCCCGCGCCTTTTGACGAAATAGTCCCGGCACAACGGGGCGTTCAATTAACCTCGGATTAGGCGGCGACGCTCATTAAATGGGTCGCATTGCGGGTGATGCCAGGCACCTCAGCATCGTGAGGGAGTCGCGTCTACAGGCGGACGCGGATGCCCGCCGCGCGCATCATTGCTTTGGCTTCGCCAACGGTGTGTTCGCCATAATGAAAAATGCTCGCTGCGAGCACCGCATCCGCTCGGCCTTTAAGCACGCCATCGACCAAATGCTGCAAATTACCAACCCCGCCGGAGGCGATGACCGGGACGCTCACGGCATCGGCTACGGCGCGCGTAAGTTCTAGGTCGAAACCGATTTTCGCGCCGTCGCGATCCATACTAGTGAGCAGGATTTCACCCGCACCGCGATCGGCCACCTCGCGCGCCCAAGCAATCGCGTCTTTGCCCGTGGCCGTGCGCCCGCCGTGCACAAACACTTCCCAGCCGTCGCCTGATGATTTCTTTTTGGCGTCAATCGCTGCGACCACGCACTGCGCGCCGTAAAAATGGCTCGCCTTGTTGAAAATTGACGGGTCGTTCACCCCCGCCGTGTTGATGCTCACCTTGTCGGCACCCGCATTCAGCAGGGGTCGCAGGTCTTCGGCGGTTTTCACGCCACCGCCAACGGTGAGCGGGATGAACACCTGTGACGCTACGCGCTCGATCAAATCGAACAACAAACCACGGCCTTCAATGCTGGCCGTAATATCAAGAAAACACAGCTCGTCAGCGCCCTGATCGTTGTAGCGCTTGGCCACTTCAACCGGGTCACCCGCGTCGCGCAGACCGACAAAATTCACGCCTTTTACGACGCGGCCGTCTTTAATGTCGAGGCAGGGGATGATTCGTTTACACAGCATGCGGTCTCACTTCAGCGCCGCCACCGCCGCCCGAAAGTCCAGTGTGCCCTCATAAAGTGCGCGCCCACACACCACACCCGCAATGCCGTCGGCCTCGAACGGTTTTAGCAATTTCACGTGGTCAACATTATGAATGCCGCCCGACGCATACACCGGCACGCGTAGTGGCTTGGCAAGCCGCACAGTGGCTTCGATATTGATGCCGGTGCCCATGCCGTCGCGACCAATATCGGTGTAGATGATGCCCTCGATGCCGTAGTCTTCGAAGCGCTGACCTAAGTCGAGCGCGTCGTGGCCGGTGAGCTTGCTCCAGCCGTCGGTAGCAACCTTGCCGTCCTTGGCATCTAAACCTACGATGATGGCGCCGGGAAAGGCGTTGCAGGCGTCATGCAGGAAGCCGGGGTTTTTTACCGCCGCAGTGCCAATGATGACGAATTTAATGCCGTCGGCGAGGTAGCGCTCGATGGTGTCGAGATCACGAATGCCGCCACCAAGCTGCACCTCAATATCGTTGCCCACCTCGGCCAAAATTGCTTTGATCGCGTCTTCGTTGATCGGCTTGCCAGCGAATGCCCCGTTGAGGTCAACCAGATGCAGGCGCGTTGCGCCCTGGTCAACCCAGTGTCGCGCCATGGCGGCAGGGTCCTCAGAGAACACGGTGACGTTGTCCATATCGCCTTGACGCAGGCGCACGCAGTGACCGTCTTTAAGATCAATAGCAGGAATAACTAGCATGGGAATGTTTCGAGAAGCAAAGCAGCACTACGTGCTGCAAAAATTAAAACGCGCCGTTCCAGGTGGAGAAATTTTTAAGCACACGCAGGCCCGCCGCCGCACTTTTTTCAGGATGGAACTGTACCGCAAAAATGTTGCCGCGTGCAGCCGCTGCGCAAATCGGATCAGGATAATTTGCGCTGCCAACCAGGGTTTCCGCGGTGTCGGGAACGGCGTAGAAACTGTGCGCAAAATAAAATGCACTGCCATCGTCAAGGCCCGCCCAGCAGGGGTGCGCGCGCGCATGTGCCGGGATGTGCACAGCATTCCAGCCCATGTGCGGCACCTTCAGTGTGCTGCCGTCGTGATCACGATGTGGTGACGGAAAACGCACGCAGTGTCCCGGCAAATAACCGAGCGCGTCGGTAGCACCCTCCTCCGTCGTCTCGAACAGCATTTGCAGGCCCAGACACACGCCAAAAAACGGGCGCGTTTTGCTGGCTTCTAGTAGCACTTCGCGCAGCCCGGAGGCGTTCAGCGCAACCATGCTCTCTGGCATGGCCGCTTGACCGGGCAATACGACCCGCTCGGCGTTGGCAATTTCCCGGGCGTCTGCGGTAATCAACACCCGCTGCTCCGGAGCGACGTGCGCGAACGCTTTCGCCACTGAGCGCAAATTGCCCATGCCGTAATCAACAATTGCAATGGTTTCCACGGCGGCCTGAGGCTACAAAACGCCTTTAGTTGACACCACCACACCCGCCGCACGCGGATCGTGCTCACAGGCAATGCGCAGTGCCCGCGCAAACGCTTTGAACACGGTTTCACATTGATGGTGCGCGTTGTCGCCCTTCAAGTTGTCGATGTGCAACGTGACCAGCGCGTGATTGACAAAACCCTGAAAGAACTCATGGGTGAGATCAACGTCAAAGGTGCCGATCATGGCGCGCGTGAACGGCACCTGAAACTCAAGACCGGGCCGCCCCGACAAGTCGATCACCACTCGCGATAACGCCTCATCCAGCGGCACATACGAATGGCCGTAACGGTGAATGCCCGCCTTGTCGCCCACCGCCTGTTTAAAAGCCTGTCCGAGCGTAATGCCGATGTCTTCGACCGTGTGGTGCGCATCGATGTGCAAGTCGCCCTTGGCGTGCACCGTCACGTCCATCATGCCGTGCCTAGCGAGTTGGTCGAGCATGTGATCGAGGAAAGGCACGCCGGTTTGCAGATCGGTCTTGCCGCTGCCGTCGATGTTGATGGCAACGGTGATCTGCGTTTCTTTGGTGTTGCGAACGACGGTGGCGGAACGCGAAATATTTGTACTCATAGGCCTAATTGTAGGAGCGCCTGCGCAAAAGAGGGGTGCGGCAAAGTGGCGCCTAAAGGATGATTTCTTTGAGGGCGACGATGAGCGCGTCCATTTGGGCCGTCGTGCCCATCGAAATACGCAACGTATTGGCCATCAGCGGATGCGACGCCGACAAATTTCGCACCAAAATTCCGCGCGACTTAAGCGCCTCGAATACCGCACCTGCATCCGAAAAACGCGCCAGCACAAAGTTTGCAAGCGACGGAAATGGCGTCACGCCAGGAAGCTTGGCCAGTTCGACTAGCAGCCGTTCTCGTTGCTCAATCATCAGCGTGGCGTGACGCTGCAGTTCGTCATAGTGATCAAGTAGCACCTCAGCGGCAACCTGTTGCAGCACGCCCACGTTGAACGGCCCGCGCACCTTGTTGATCTCGCCGATCCACTCCGGCGCGCCGATGATGTAGCCGAGGCGAACACCGGCAAGGCCGATTTTCGACAGCGTGCGCATGATCAGCACATTCGGAAATTCGTCGATGCGCGGCAGCCAGGAGCGCTGCGCAAACGCCTCGTAGGCTTCGTCAATCACCACCAAGCCCGGGGCTGCGCGGATGATCTGCTCAATGGCAGCATCGGGATACAGATTGCCGGTGGGGTTGTTGGGATACACGATCCAGATCAACTTCGGCTTTTCGCGGGCGATGGCGGCGAGCGTGGCTTCAAGGTCAAGCGTGAAATCGGCGTTGAGCGAAACGCCTACGTAGCGCCCGGCCACCGCTAAGGCGGCATTCTTAAAAACTATGAACGAAGGCTCTAGCGACAGCACCGTGCCACCCCCGGCAAGGATCGCCTGCGACAGCATGGTGATGATCTCGTCGGATCCAGTGCCGATCAAAATGTCGTGCTGCGGTTTGATGCCGAGCTTTTCGCGCAACTTGGCTTTGAGCGCGGGAGCGGATGGATCGGGGTAGCGATTGAACGCGGACGCTGCGATGCGCTCGGCCAACTCTTTGCGCATCAGAGCGGTGGACGGCCCTGCGTCGAGATGCGCATCTTCCATCAGCTCAAGCTTGATGCCTAGCCACGGTGGCGTCACCGGGTACGCCTTTAGTGCGCGGACTTCGGGGCGGATGGTGGCAGCAATTATCTCTGTTGAATTCATAGCGGCTTTGTTCCCTCTCGCTTTGCGGGAGAGGGCTAGGGGTGGGTAGGAATGGAGAGCGAATGTGGCGCTGCAGCGCCAGCTCCCCTAAATTGCAACCCTCTCCCGATAGGAAAGAGGGGAAACAGTCTCTACATTCTGAATTCCGCAGCGCGGGCATGCGCCTGCAAGCCTTCGGCGTATGCCAGCGTGGCGGCCGCTTTACCAAGCGTGCGTGCGCCCTCGGGCGACACAAAAATCAGACTGGTGCGCTTCTGAAAATCGTAGACACCGAGTGGCGACGAAAATCGAGCGGAGCGCGAGGTGGGCAACACATGGTTGGTGCCTGCGACGTAGTCGCCAATCGCCTCACTGCTGCCGTAGCCCATGAATATTGCGCCCGCGTGCCTGAGCCGCGGCAACAGCGCCTCGGGGTCAGCCACCGACAATTCCAGATGCTCCGGGGCGATGCGGTTGCTGATTTCACAGGCCTCTTCAAGTGAGCGCGTTTTGACCATCGCGCCGCGTCCCGCGAGCGAGGCTTTGATGATGTCTCGGCGCGGCATCGTTGGCAATAGTCTGGCGATGCTGGCCTGCACGGCGGTGATTAATGCGCCGCTTGGGGTCAGCAAAATCGATTGTGCGAGTTCGTCGTGCTCAGCCTGCGAAAACAAATCCATCGCAACCCAATCGGGGTTCGCAGCCGCGTCAGCAATCACCAGAATTTCTGATGGGCCGGCAATCATGTCGATGCCAACGATGCCAAACACGCGACGTTTCGCTGCGGCCACATAGGCGTTGCCTGGCCCGACAATTTTGTCCACTGCCGGCACCGTTGCCGTGCCGTAGGCGAGCGCGGCAACGGCTTGGGCGCCGCCAATGGTGAACGCGCGATCGACCCCGGCCAAATGTGCAGCCGCAAGCACGGTGGCGTTTTTCACGCCATCGGGCGTTGGCACCACCATGATGATTTCGCGCACACCGGCGACCTTGGCGGGCACCGCGTTCATCAACACCGACGAGGGATAGGCCGCCTTGCCACCGGGGACATAAAGGCCGACCCGATCCAGCGCGGTGATTTGCACGCCGAGCTGGGTACCGTCGGCTTCGGTGTAGCGCCAGCTTTCGCTGACTTGGCGTCGGTGATAGGCCTCAATGCGGTCGCGCGCCAAGATGAGCGCGGCTTTTAGCTCGCCATCGAGCGTGTCAAAAGCGTGCTGCATCTCATCTTTTGACAACTCCAATGCGGCCATGGACTGTGCGTTGAGTCGGTCAAATTTTTGGGTGTATTCGAGCACTGCGGCGTCGCCGCGCTCACGAACGTCGGCAAGAATGGCCGCAGCGATTTGATCGACGCCGTCATCCAATGCACCCGCGTGATGCGTCAGCGCGTCGAGCGAAGCGAAGAAGTCAGGGCTGGAAGAATCGAGTAATTTCATTGGGTGTAATGGCGGAGACGAATAGCGGAATTTTGACAAAAATTAGTTTGCAACTTGCGCTTGGAAGGGCGGTTTAATAGGGGCTTGGCGGCGATTTATAGGTAAGTCGATATTTGCCAAAAATCGCTTCTAAGCCTTGTTTTTTAGGCATTTACGCAGAAAGCTGCTTGAGCCGCACAATGTTAATCTGCGGCATTGATTGCACTACGACCGGGCATCGATCGATCTGGCGAAGCTCTCGATGATCGGCATGATGGCGTCGCGTTTGGTTTTCAGTGCAGCCTGATTGACGATAAGTCTTGCCGAAATATCAGCAATCTTTTCGACCGCTTTGAGGTTATTGGCGGCAAGCGTTGCGCCACTGCTCACCACATCCACAATCGCATCGGCCATACCCACCAGCGGCGCCAATTCCATGGAACCGTAAAGCTTAATCAGATCAACGTGAACGCCTTTTTTGGCAAAGTGCGCGCGCGCCGTCATGATGTATTTGGTCGCCACACGCAGGCGGCGTCCGCGCTGCACCAGCGCCTCGTAATCGGTGCTGCTCGGCACCGCCACCATCAGCCGGCATTTTGCGATGTTCAGGTCAAGCGGCTCGTAGAGACCAGCCGTATCCTGCTCCATCAAAATATCTTTGCCGGAGATGCCCATGTCGGCGCCACCCTGCTGCACGTAAGTCGGCACGTCGCTGGCGCGCACCAGCACCACGCGCACGTCATCGCGCTGCGTCAGCAAAATCAGCTTGCGTGATGATTCCGGGTCTTCCAGTACGTCAATGCCGGCCACCCGCAGCAGCGGACGGGTGTCGTCGAGAATGCGACCCTTGGACAGCGCGAAGGTAATCATGTGGAGATGCGCTCAATGCGCGCGCCGAGGCCGATCAATTTGTCTTCAATATGCTCGTAACCGCGATCGAGGTGATAGATGCGGTCGATCATGGTGTCGCCACTGGCGCACAGGCCCGCGATCACTAGGCTCGCCGATGCCCGCAAATCAGTCGCCATAACGTTGGCGCCTTTCAGCGATTTCACCCCGCGAACCATAGCGGTGTTGCCGCTCACCTCAATGTTTGCGCCCAGGCGCGATAGCTCGGAGACGTGCATCATGCGGTTTTCAAAAATGTTCTCGGTCATAACAGCACTGCCTTCTGCGACCACGTTCATCGCCATCACCTGCGCCTGCATGTCCGTTGGAAACGCCGGGTAGGGTGCAGTCTGAACGCTTACCGCTTGCAACGCGCCTTTACGGGC
>JACMNN010000057.1 GCA_014378555.1 Burkholderiales bacterium
TGGATGGATGCGACGATTCGTCTTGCGGTTTCATGTCCAGAATATTGAGAATCACGCCCTTGCTGTCGATGTAGGCAATCGACAGCGGCACGAACGTGTTGCGCATCCAGAAGCCGAGTGGCTCGCTTTGTGCGAACACAAAAATCATGCCCTGATCGGGCTTCAACGAAAACCGGTTCATCAGGCCAATGGTGCGCGTGTTGGCGTCGGCGGCTACCTCAGCTTTGAGTTTGGCGGTTTTAATCGTGAGATCAATCACCAGCAAATCTTTATTCACCTGCGCCACGCTGCTCGCAGGCAGGAAGCTCGACGCGAACGAAGCGATGAGACAAACAGCAGACAGTAAATTACGCAACTTCATTTGATTCCTGTGCCGGATGACCGATTTGATAAAGCTTCCAGATCGCCGCACCCACCGCCACCGAAGCGAGCATCACGATCGAAAATCGCAACACGCTCACTTGGGCAAACGGCACGATAAACGCAGTGGTTACCGCCATCATCGCAACTTGTGCTGACGATTGCAAGGCCGACGCCGTGCCGCGCGCGGTTGAAAACGCGTCGAGTAGTTTAAGACTGACGCACGGGGTGACAAGTGCCATTCCAAACGCATAAAGCGCAATCGGCGGGATATTCCAAATAACGCGCGGCGGCAGAAACGCGCTGACAAGCAAATTGACTACCGCTGCAACGCCCATGATCGCGAAGCCAGCGTTCATCTGCCGCGCATGCGACACCCGTCCGGCGAAGCGGCCCGAGCAGTACGCGGCGAGCGTAATGCCGGCGATGCTCGGGATGAAAAAGACGGCGAAGTCTTTGGTGGTGAGCGATAAATGGCCAATCAAAAACGCCGGTGCGCCAGCGATGTAGGCAAAGAAACCGATAAAGTTAATGCTCGGAATCGCGGCCAGCGTCTGAAAGGTTTTGTTAAAAAATATGCGTGAATAGGTGCGCGTTAACGGTTTGATGGCTAGCGGCAAACGGCGCTCGACCGGATGCGATTCGGGCAGGCTCAGCGCAGACCAAGCAGCCAACATCGCCGCAAATGCGCCAAGAAACCAGAAGATCGACGGCCACGCCATGTGCGCCACCATCCAGCCGCCCAAGATCGGCGCAACGATCGGCGCCAGACCAAATAACATTTGAATTCGCGATAACTGCCGCTGCGCCTCGTCACCGGCAAAAATATCGCGTACCACGGCGCGCCCCACTACGAAGCCTGCGCCCGCGAAGCAGCCCTGCAAGCCGCGGAACAGCAACAAAGACTCAATGGTTCCGGACAACGCGCAGCCCACCGACGCCGCCGCGTGAACGCACAATGTGCCGACAATCACCGGCTTGCGACCGATCGAATCGCTGATCGCACCGTGAAACAACGACACCACGGCAAAGCCAATGAAGTACACCGTCAGCGTTAACTGCATCTGCACTTCGGTGGCCGGCAACGCTGCCTGCATGGCCGGAAACGCGGGCAGGTAGGTGTCGATGGAAAACGGGCCGAGCATGGTGAGTGCGGCCATCAGCCAAGTAAATTTCAGTCGTTCGCGCGCGCTTTGGTAGCGCACACTCAGCGCCGATGGCGCGGACGCGATCGGGCTACTAGCGGGTAAGGTTGACTTCAGATCAGGCGTCGCGTCATCGCGCTGCAAACACAGCCTCTTCGATATCGGTGCGCTTGAGTGAGGGGGCAAACATCACGATAAAGTCGTAGGCGAAACGGCGCAGAAATGCGTTTTTTCGCAGCCCCACGCGGGTGACCGATGCAGCAAACAAATGCGACGCATCCATGCGTTTTAGATCTGCATCCAGCTTCGGGTCAAACGCCATTTCGGCGAGGATGCCGATGCCGACATTAAGCCGCACGTACGTTTTGATCACGTCCGAATCGAGCGCCGTCAGGGCAACGTTCGGCGTAAAGCCCGCACTGGCAAACGCACGATCGACTTGCGAGCGCCCGGTAAACGCGGTGTCATAGGTAATCAGCGGGTACTTCGCCAAGGTTTCAATCGAGATCACTTTTTCTTTGGTGATCTGGTGCTTAAGCGGCGCAATCACACAACGGTTCCAGCGATAACAAGGCAAGGTCACCAACAGCGGGTCTAGCGCCAACGATTCGGTCGCAATGGCAATATCGGCCTCGCTGCCTGCCACCCAATCGGCGCATTGCTTCGGGTTGCCCTGCTTGAGCTTTAACTTTACGTCGGGATACTTAGTCGAAAACTGCGTAATCACACGCGGCAACACGTAGCGCGCCTGGGTGTGTGTGGTGGCGATAGTCAGCACGCCCTCTTTGGCGTTGGTCATGTCGAGCGCCAGCGCCTTCAAACTGGTGGCGTCGCCGTTGAGCCGCTTGGCGATGGCGTACGCCTGCTCGCCCGCAGCGGTCAGGCCCATAAAACGTTTGCCGCGTCGCTCGAATATCTGTAGTCCTAATTCGTCCTCGAGCGTTTTAATGTGCTTGCTGACCACGGGCTGCGCTGTGTAGCAGGCCACCGCGGCCTCCGACACGCTAAAGCCGTTTTCAACCACGGCACACACAAATTTGACTTGTTGAAAATTCATAAAAAACGCTGTCCCCAGTCAAAACCAATATTCTTCCGTAACATTCGTAGTTTATGACGCAACGCTTTCACCTTCACCCCGACAATCCACAAATACGCTTGATCAAACAAGCGGCGCAAATGCTGCGTGATGGCGCGGTCATTGCGTACCCGACTGACAGCTCTTATGCGCTCGGTTGCCGCGTGGGCGATGTTGATGCGCTGAAAACGTTGCGGCAACTTCGCGGCATCGACGACAAACATCACTTGACGCTGGTATGCGCCGACTTGTCGGAATTGGGACGTTACGCGCGGGTCGATAATCCGGCGTTTCGCTTGCTCAAACTAGGCACACCGGGGCCGTATACCTTCATCCTTGAAGGCACCCGCGAGGTGCCAAAACGACTGTTGCATCCAAAGCGCGCCACGCTGGGTTTGCGCGTACCGAATCATCCGGTGGTGTTGGCCTTGTTAGCTGAATTGGGCGAGCCGATTCTGTCCGCCACGCTCATTGCGCCCGGAGACACGCATCCATTAAATGATCCCGAGGCGATTGCCACGCAAATGCCGCGCTCGCTTGGGCTAATTCTTGACGCCGGGCAGTGCCCGGAGGCGGCCACCACCGTGATTGACCTTTCAAGCGGAACGCCCGAAGTCATTCGACTTGGCAACGGGCCGCTAGCGCGCTTGGGGCTGAGCGTATAGGGAAAAACAGCGCTGACAAAGCTGCGGGAAATGCCTAAACTTCCAATGATCTGAGGTCCCCACTATGTTTGTGTGCCCGGATTCAATAAGGAGGTTGTGATGCGAAGTTCAATTGGGTTTAAATTGAGTGCGCGGTTTCCGATAATTGTTGCGGCGACCGTCGCGGGTTTACTGTTTGCGCCGACGGCCATCGCGCTGGATGTCGGCGGCGTTCGTGTTGAAGAAAAAATAAAAGTCGCCAATCAGGACCTGGTGCTGAACGGTTCTGGACTGCGCTACGCCGCTGCCGGGTTAATCCGGGTGTATGTCGGCTCGCTTTATTTGCCACAAAAGCGCACCACCAGCGCTGAAATCGGCGCGCTCAAGGGCGTAAAACGCATGCACTTGAGTTTGCTGCGCGAAGTTAACTCCAACGATTTTTCCAAAGGTTTGCTCGGCGGCATGCGCGCCAACCTGCCGCCTGCGGAACAGCAAAAACATTTCGAAGCGCTGCTCAAGCTGGGTGCGATATTCGGGCAAATTCCGTCGTTGAAAAAAGGCGAAACGATCAGCATCGACTCGATTCCCGGCACCGGCACCGTCGTCTTCGTGAATGGAAAAAAAGTGGGAGAAACCTTCCCAGACGAAACTTTTTTTCAGGCGCTGCTGCAAATCTGGCTTGGACCGAAGCCTATTGAAGAGAGTTTGAAACCGGTGCTACTTGGAGTCAGCCCAAGCAACGATAATTCGGTTAACAACAACTCTCGCGACAAGTTCTGATTTATGACAAACGCACTGCCCCGCATCGGCTTCATTGGTATCGGTCTGATGGGCCACGGCATAGCCAAAAATATTGCCAGCAAAGGCTTTGCGCTGACCTTCCTGAAACGCCGCAGCATGCCAGATGCGGGCGCGGATTTGATCGCTCTCGGTGCGACGGAAGTCGCTACCGCGCGCGAAGTGGCCGCGGCCAGCGACATCATTCTTCTCTGCGTCACCGGCTCGCCGGACGTTGAGTCGTCTTGCTTCGGCAGCAACGGAATCGCCGAGGCAGCACGCGCGGGCATGATGGTGGTCGACACCACAACGGCTGAGCCAACATCAACGGCACTGCTCCGCGAACGTTTCATAGCGCTCGGAATCGAGTTTGTTGATGCGCCGTTGACGCGTACGCCGGTCGAGGCGGAGCTCGGCAAATTAAACACCATGGTCGGCGCAACAGACGCCGTGTTCGCGAAGCTGGAACCGGTGCTCAAAGCGTATTGCGAAAACGTTTTTCACGTCGGTCCACCGGGCGCGGGACACAAGGTGAAGTTGATGAACAACTTTATCGCGCAGGCCATTTGTACGGCCACTGCGGAAGCCTTCGCAGCGTCTGTCAAATCAGGCGTAGACCCCAAGCAGTTGGTGCGCGTGGTCAGCGCCGGCGGTGTGAATTCCGGCATGTTTCAGGCGATGGCAAAAACGCTTGACGGCGATATGAACGGCATCAAGTTTCAGCTTGATAACGCGCGCAAAGACTTGCGCTATTACACGCACTTCACCGAGAGCATGCCGCTGACCAGTTGGATCGGCGAGGCGGTGCATCAATCGCTGGTGCAGGCGTGCGCCATGGGTTTAGGCGACGGAATGTTGGCCGAACTGGTAACGGCGCAAGAGCGTGTGAACGGCGTAAAGATTACGCCGTAAACAACGCGCGTCTACATGTGCGGAATGCGTTGCGCTAGCGGCAATTGCACCGCATGCACCAGTTGCAGCACTTCGCGCTCGCAACCGTAACGGCCGACAATCTGCATTCCGACCGGCAAACCGTTCTCGGCGAACGCAACCGGCGCACTGGCTGCCGGGTGTGAGGTCATGGTGATGCGACACGCCGACATCATCCAGTCGAGATAGGTTTTCAGCTGCGTGCCGTCGATCTGCGTTGGATAGGGTGTGTTGAGATCAAACGGCAACACCTGATTGACCGGGCAGATGAAATATTCGTAACGGGTTAAAAACCGCTGCATACGCTCGAAGCATTTTGATTGCTGCGCTTGCGCTTCGGCAATTTGTTCGCCAGTGAGCTTCAAGCCCTGCTCCACGTTCCACACCGCGGTGTCTTTCAGCAGTGCTTTGTGATTGCGGTAGTGCGCGCCCAGCGTGTTCACCAGATGCAGCGCTCGCATCACCTGAAACGCGTTATCGGCGATGCGCAAGTCAGGCTCCGCTTCTTCAACAATCGCGCCCAAATCGGTGAACCGTGTGAGCGACTTTTCGAGCGCGTCGCGCACGCCTTTTTCTACCGGCAATCCGCCGAGTGTGGGGCTCCACGCGATGCGCACACCGGTGAAATCACGCTCCAATGGCTCGCGATAAATTGTCGGGTCGCCGCAGCAGCCCAGCGTGATGCGCGGATCGTCGCCCGCCTGTATCGACAGTAACCATGCCGCATCTTCGGCAGTGCGCGCAATCGGCCCGAGCACCCCTAGCGTGCTCCAATAATTGACCGACGGGTAACTGGGCACGCGCCCTGGCGACGGCCGCAGACCGACCACACCGCAGAAGTTGGCCGGATTGCGCAGACTGCCGCCCATGTCCGAGCCGTCGGCAAACGGCAGCATGCCAGTGGCCACCGCGACGGCCGCTCCACCGGATGAGCCACCGCAGGTTTTAGTCAGATCCCACGGGTTTTTGGTAGCGCCGAACAGCGTGTTGAAGGTCTGACTACCCAGCGCGAACTCAGGCACGTTGGTTTTGCCGAGTAACGTCAGGCCATGGGCCCGGAAACGCTCAATCATCAGCGTGTCATAGTCCGGAATCCAGTCCTTAAAAATCGGGGAGCCCGACGTGGTCCGCATGCCCTTAACCGCTTCAAGATCCTTGATCGCGATGGGCAGCCCGGCCAGCGGCGAGGTCGGCAAACCGGCAACGCGGCGTGCATCGACCGCGTCGGCATTGGCGTAAGCGCCTTCACGATCAAACGTGATGATGGCGTTGAGTGCCGGATTACAGCGATCGATTTGCGCAAGGCTGGCGTCAAGCAATTCGCGCGCAGAAAGCTGACGCGAAACAAGCAAGCCTGACAGCTCACGAACAGATTTGAAAAGAAGGGAATTCATCAATGGTCGGCTTTTTGTCTATTCACAGTGTGGGCCCATGTTAAGCGGCTGTTTCACCAAAAAGCTGCATTTGTTTTGATAACGAAGCGCAGCGTTTTTGGTAGGGTGGGCACCCCGTGCCCACCATCACCCGGCGATGGAAGACGGCTCGTTTGCCAACGCTCGGCGGGAACGGGGTGCCCACCCACAAAACGGCATTTACTTTGATGACGCAGCGCAGATTTTTCGTAGGGTGGGCACCCCGTGCCCACCATCACCCGGCAATGGAAGACGGCTCGTTTGCCAACGCTCGGTGGGCACGGGGTGCCCACCCACAAAACGGCATTTACTTTGATGACGCAGCGCAGATTTTTTGTAGGGTGGGCACCCCGTGCCCACCATCATCCGGCAATGGAAGACGGTTCGTTTGCCAGCGCTCGGCGGGCACGGGGTGCCCACCCTACTCGTACCTGAATCGGACTAGTTCTTCTGAATATTCCAGTACGCCGAGCCTGCTGTTTTCAACACGCCGGTGACGTTTTTGCGAACGGCTGCCGGATTTTTGAATTCGCCCAGAATGGCATGGGTACCCACCTCCATGGCGCGCACTTGAACGGCTTCAGCCAAGCGCTTTTTCTCGGCATCGGTATCAGCGCGGGCAAAGTCGTCACGCAATTTTTCAAGCTGCGCATCAGACGCCCAACCGGCCCAACCCTTGTCGCCTTGCCCGCCGAGAGGCGCGCTGGTCAATGGGTTCATGATGTCGGCACCCACCCAGGCGGTGAGGAAAATATTCCAGCCGCCTTGGTCAGCCAAATCCTTTTTCGAGCGACGTGCTACCAGTGAACCCCAATCCATGGTGATCAAATCAACCTTGAAACCCGCCTGTTTCAACAATTGGTTTGCCACCAGCGGCAGCTTGTGAATCGACTGCAAATCGGTGGGGCGCATCAGCACAATCGGCTTGCCGTCATAGCCGGACTCTTTCAGCAATTGCTGCGCTTTGGCCATATTGCCTTTAACCATGAACTCGCTGCCGGTCGGGCTCGCCAGCGGCGTACCGCAGGGATAAACACTTGGGCAAGTGAAGAACAGGCCTTCATTTTCTGGGCCCACCTGAGCACGCAAAAACGCCTCTTGGTTCATGGCCCACATAGCGGCCTGGCGCACCTTCACGTTGTTGAACGGCGGCACCAGATGGTTGAAGCGCATCACGTACTGATAATTCACCGAGCCGGTGTCGACGATATTGACGCGTGCGTCTTTTCGCAATTGAGCATACTGCTCAAAAGCGGGCTGTTCGATCATGTCGATTTCGCCCGCCAACAGTGCGTTCAGTTGCGTTTGCGGGTCTTTTAGCGACAGCCATTCGACACGATCGACCAATACTTTTTTGCCACCTGCGAGGCCCGACGCGGCTTCAGTGCGCGGCACATATTTGGTATTTTTCAGATAAATCGACTGCACGCCGGGCTTGTATTCATCCTTTTTAAAGGTGAACGGGCCTGAGCCGGTGTAATCGTCAATTACTTTGAACGGATCGGTTGCAGCGACACGCGCGGGCATGATGAAGGCCGGGCTTGACGACGGTTTGCCGAGCGCGTCAAGTACGATGCCAGTAGGCTCTTTAAGAGTCAGGCGAAAGGTTTTCGCATCAGGCGCATCCATCTTGTCGACGAAAGTCATCAGCTTTTGCCCGAAGCTGTCGCGCGCGCCCCAGCGCTTGATCGAAGCGACGACGTCTTCACCGGTTACCGGTTTGCCATCGTGAAATTCGAGTTTGTCGCGCAGCGTAAA
>JACMNN010000058.1 GCA_014378555.1 Burkholderiales bacterium
GCTCGCTTTTGTCGTGGCCGAGACCATCGTCACCAACGGCTTGAGTAACGAAGCCAAAGCGGCCAAAGCAGCGGGCAAAAGCAACACGGTGGCTATCGTCGCCGATCAACTGCGCACGGTCTACAAGGTCGCATCTGCTGGTGCGGACTACAACAAGATCATGGCTGAGCTTGAAGCCATGCCTGAGTGTAAGTAGGACAGGTTGTCGCGCAATATCTGGTGCGCGTCTTGAGATGCGCGCGGGATAACCGCGTCAATCAGTGATTACCGTCCCATAGTTGGGACGTGGAGTCGCGGGGCCAACGAGCCCCGCGGTTTGTTTTTTCTTTGTGTCTTTTGTTGTGAGTCTTTGATATGTCGACATCCGCTTCGCTCGTGTATCCGGCCCGGTCACAAAAATCTTTACTGGCGCTGGCTATTGCGATCAGCTTGACAGGCTGCGCGACGGTGCAGCAAGCAACTGATTCGCCATCGTCGGTGTTCATTCCGTTACCGATTGCTGACAAAACAGAAAAACTAGCCACGACGATTCAGCGTGCCAAGCTCACCACGGCTTCGCGCCAGCTCGCCGCCGAAGGCGTCAAGGCGTTGGACGCGAGAAACTTCAAGCAGGCGAACGACCTGTTTAATCTGGCGTTGAAGACCGACCTCAACAGCTCTTACCTGCACTTTTTGAACGCGCTGGTCTATCACTACCGCGGTCTCGAAGGCGAGAGCGCGTTGTACACACTGGCCGAGCAAGGCTACGAGATGGCGGTGCAGTTTGATGGCAGCAATGCCACCGCTCGGCATTTTCGCGGGTTGCTGCACTTGGATCGACGTGAGTATGCCCAAGCACAACACCACTTGACCGAGGCGGCGCTTTACGCCAAAGACGATCCCGAATTGTTGTATGACTTGGCTGTTGCCGCGTACAACAATAAAGACGCGAAATCAGCGTTCGCGGCGTTGCAAGGATTGCAAGCGCTCGGCGTTCAGTCCGGCGGTGACATTAAAACGTTGCGCAGCCTTGCCATCTCGGCAGCATCATTGGGTGACCCAAAGCGAGCTGCGGGCTACCTTGAAGAATTGCGGCGATCGGGCGCCAGCGCGACAGAAACCAATTTTGTCGGTCGGCGGATCGAAAGCTGGAATAGCGGTCACGAAACGGAGATGTTGAAGACGCAATTTGGCAGCACGCGCCCCGCCACGCCACCGACGATAGGAAATGGCGGTCAGCCCGGACAAATGGGCCAACCGGGTCAGATGGGCCTGCCAGGACAGTCGGGCCTGCCGGGGCAGGCGGGTCAACCCGGCGCATCGGGCTTCGGCGGCATGGGCTCGGGTCTGCCGATGAACGTGGGCGGTCAGTCAGGCGCAAGCGCTTTTGTAGACAAACAAATGGTAATGGTCGATGTGGTCATTGTCTCGTCTGAAGATGACAACTCAAACACCATGGGCGTCAACCTGCTCGACGGCCTCAAGGCGCAATTTGGTAGCACCATAGGAACACCTGCTTGGAGCCGAACCAGCAACCAGGTGGTCGATGCCTTAACCAATACGATCACAGCGGCCGGACGCACGATCACGCGTTCTATTGGTCTTGCAGGCATCAACTACACCTTAAACATCGCCAACGCCAGTGAGCGCAGCAACGAGGTGCTGGCACGCCCGACGTTAGTCGCATTGGCTGGCCAAACGTCGCAATTCTTTTCAGGCGTTGATGTGGTGGGCGCTGCCGTGTCGAGCGGCCAAGGAAGCTCGGTTCAGGTACAAAAGGAGGTGGGGGTTCGACTTGCGGTTACTCCGGAATTTCTGCCTGACAATTTGATTCGTTTGCAGGTAGTTGCCGAGCGCACTTTTTTGACCAACCCAAGTTCGAACGTGGTGTTTGACTTCCGTCTCGACACCACCAAAACCATCGTCAACGCCAACGTTGCGATGCGTTTTGGCGAGACGCTAATTTTGAGTGGTCTCAGCGAGCGCGACAAAGGCACGGATAACAGCGGCGTTCCGGTGTTGCGGGACGTGCCGTTGGCGCAGTACTTGTTTTCCAAAAAAGCGCAACGCGATTATCAAAAAAGCGTGCTGATCATGATCACGCCGCGGCGTCCGCAGTACACGTCACGCGACCAGACCGACATGGCCGATGAGCGCGCCAAATACAGCGAGCGTGATCGTGTACAAAGCGAGTTTGAGGACAAACACAAGCTTTGGTTTAAGACCATCCCGAGCACCGCTTTTATCGACAATCGATTGCAGGAGAGCAGTCTTTATCGCGAGTTTCGAACCGGTGACATGGTAATGCCCGAGTGGGTCTCCCGCCGTACGCACGCCGGTCGGTTGCGCGCCGCGCTTGACTTTCTTTTTTATTGATCGAAGCCCTGACAGAAGTTTAAAGCGCTACACGGGCTGTGATGAATCCTCTTGGTTTGGGTGTCGCGAGGCGCTGGTGTGCGCTTGTGGCGATCGTAGTTGCAGCAGCGCTCGGCTCACCCGGCGATGCCTTGAGCCAAACAGCTGGCGCCTCGTCACCAACCGCCTTTCGCATGCAATTGCAGGTGGTTCGTGGGCTGGCGAGTGATCTTGCCATTGCCACTGACGGCGTGGTCTACACGCTTGATGGCAGCGGCACGCCGTGGGTGCAGCGTATTGGATCAGGCGGTATCTGGAGCAAATTGCCGGGGCAATTCCGGGCGTTGCGTACCGGGCTGGATGGCTCCGTGCGTGCGATCAGCCCCAACGACCAGGTGTACCTGCTGGCCGGATCATGGTGGCGCGAAGAGGGGTCAAGTTTGGGCTTAGTGCGCGACATTGCTGTTTCGCCTGATGGCAGCGCTTACACGCTACAGGCGGATGGCACGCTGGTGGCGGCCACACCGTCGGGTCAATTGATGGGTCGGCTCGATGCTGCGGAGTCTGGCGGTTATGAGCGGCTGATGGTTGACGAGCATGGCCTACCGTGGCTGTGGCGCGCCAACGGCATGGCGCTACGATTTGACGGTTTGAAATGGGTGGTACTGGATCGATTTTCCAGCGTCGGAATTCGACGCATCGCAGCGGGTCTGGACGGCACGATATTGTTGGTTGATGGGGCCGGCGTCGTTTACCGCTGGAGCAGCGTAAATGCAGATTGGAGCGTTGAGCCATTGCCGGGGCCAGCGGCGAGCGTCGCCATCGGACCGGGGGGCAAGCCGTGGTTTTTATCGTTCACCGGAGAGTTGTGGGCGAGCGAAGTTTTTTCGACCATCATGGCGCCGGTTGTGCGCAAGCCACCCGCGCTGTTCACCCGCCTTCTAAAGTGGAACCGCGTTAGCGGTCAGGCGCAGGCACTCAGTGTCGGCGCTGACGCCTCGGTGCTGACCATTGACGCGACTAAGACCGTTTGGAAGTGGAAAGGCCGTGACGGCTGGACACCGCTGCCTGGCAAGTTTAAGCGGGTGGCGGCGGGTACTGCCGGCGCGGCTTGGGGCATCGACGACGAGGATCGTGTGCGGCACTTTTTAAAAGGGCAATGGTTCGACACGGCCATTCGCGCGCGCGAGGTTGCCGTGGGGCCGAAAGGCGAGGCTTGGGCGGTGACCATCGAGGGCAGACTGACCCAATATGACGCCAACGCCAAACAGTGGCGCATCAGCCCCAGCGGCGGAATTGAACCCCGGTTTGTGGCCGTGGGTAAAGATGGAGAGCCGTGGATCATCGGGCCCGACGGCGCAGTTTACCGGCGGGTGGGAGAGCGTTGGGTTGTGTTCGCAGGAATTGATGCGACCACGGTTGCGATTGGCCCCGAAGGCACCGTCTACGCGACCACCGCTGCGATGGAATTGTTCTGGCTAGACCTACGTGCGCGCGAATGGAAGCCCGCGGTCGGGATGGCTCGTAGCGTTGCGGTCGGGCCTGCGGGCACGCCGTGGATTCTCGGCGAGCGTAGCCAGCTTTTCGTGTCATCGGCGTTTCTAGCGCAGGCCGAAGCAACCATGCCGTCGAGCGTGAAAATTCCGATGGCCTCGCCTCCGGTGGTGATGACTATTCCCGCGCCTGCTGCGTCGGTGTTGCCGTCGTTGGTGAAGCCGCTGATCTACACCAATATTGCGGGGGCCTATGTGGACGTCGGCATCGGCTCTGACGGCAGCGTGTACGCTGCCGGAGGCGATGGTGGGTTGTACTGTTTCGACAACACGTCAAAGCGATTCCAGTTTGCCGCCATGGGCACCATTCGCAAAGTCGTCGCGACGGGGAACGGCGCGCCGTGGGTGGTAAACGCGGCAGGGCAGGTGTCATTTTTTGAGCGTGGCGAGTGGGTGACCATTGCCGAGTTTAAAGCCGCCGATATCGCTGTGGGATCGGACGCGATGGTGTACGCCACGCAGGCCGATAACAACGCGGTGTATCGCTATTCGTCGACCTCAAAAAGTTTTGAGCTGATTACGACATACAGCGTCGGCGTGCCGTTGCGCGCCAAAAAAATTGCATTCTCGGCGAGCATACTGTGGGCTGTGACGCCGTCCAATCAGTTGCTCAAATGCACCGATACGCAGTGTCAGTTGCAATCGATTGCAGCGACCGACGTTGCGTCTGGGCCGGAGGGTTCAGTCTTTGTCACCGATGCCATCGGTGGCCTGCAGCGATGGAACGCCCGCGGCGGCGGATTTATCAGCGTCAAAGGAAATGGTGTTGCGTTGTCGGTCGGACCCCAAGGGTTGCCCTGGTTGGTGACCACCGGCGGCCAAATATCGTCATCGGGCTTTTTCGCGGTGGGCAGCAAGTCCATCAACACTGAAAACTGTGCTCAGAAATTTAAGCAACAACCTGTCCCCGCCATCAGCACAACGGCCATCCAGATCAGCGCAAACGCCGACGCCTTTGCGTTGAGTCCAGGGGGGAGCGCGTCGCTGCTTGATAACGATCGGTACGGAAGCAACGCAGCCCCGGCCGCAGCGGTGATTGCAACGCTGACGACGCCGAGTCCGCTGCTCTCCCTTATAGGCGGTCGCATTGTGCTCAGTCCACTGGCTGTGCGCGGTACAACGCTCACTGCAAGCTATTCGATTTGCGCTGTTGTCGATCCGTCGCGCTGCTCTGTGGCACCCGTGAAGATAACGGTCGTTAGCAGCATCGTCGCCGTCCCCGACGTAGCGACGGTCATTCCGGGCAACAGCTTAAACTTGCTCGCCAACGATAACCTGAACGGTGCTGCGCCAACGAGCAACGACGTGACCGTCACGTTCAGCACCGGCAGTTCGTATCTGAGCCAGGTCGGTGGTGTGCTCACGCTTGCCCTCAATGCGCCCGCCGGTAGCACGCAAACGGCTACTTACGCGATTTGTCAAACCCCTGCTAGTTCGCCGTGCAGCGGCATCGTGGGCGTGACCATCACGGTTCCAAGCAGCATTACTGCCGTGGCCGACCTCGCCACCCTCAATCCGGGCGCGTCGTTCAACCTGCTTGCCAACGATCTGCTCAATGGCGTGGCACCGACGTCCGGGCAAGTCAGCGTCCGCTTCTCCGCCAGCAACCCTTATCTGAGCCAGTCGACAGGCATGCTCACGCTGGCCGCAAACGCGCCAACCGGCAGCACCCAATCTGGCACGTACTTGATTTGTCAGGCGCCTGCAAACACGTTGTGCAGCGGGCAGGTTAACGTCACCGTCACAGTGCCGGGTGCGATCACGGCGATGGCCGATACAGCCACGCTCAATCCGGGTGGGACGCTGAATTTGTTGACCAATGATCGGTTGAATGGCGCGACTCCGCTTGGCGCTCAAGTCAGCATCAATTTCAGCACAACAAGCGCTTTTCTCAGTCAGGTTAACGGCCTGATGACGCTTGCTGCGAACGCGCCGCTAGGCACTACGCAAGTTGCCAGTTACAGACTGTGCCAAACGCCGGAAAACGCCCTGTGTAGCGGCCCTGCTGCGGTCGTTATCACCGTCCCCGGAAGCATTAACGCAGTTGCCGACTTGGCAACGCTCAGTGCAAGTGGAACGCTAAATCTGCTTGCTAACGATAGTCTCAATGGCGCAGTGCCGCTGTCGACTCAGGTGGCAATAACTTTCAGCACTGCGAGTGCCTACCTCAGTCAAGTGGGAGGCGTGCTCACTCTCGCCGCAGCTGCACCATCAGGAAGCACGCAAACAGCCTCGTACAGCATTTGTCAGAGACCAGCGAACACGCTTTGTAGCAGCCCCGCTAGTGTGACGATCAGTGTGCCGAGCGCCCTCACCGCGGTGGCCGATGCGGCCACGCTCAGCCCTGGAAGCACCCTGAATCTGTTGGCAAACGACAACCTCAACGGAGCCCCTCCGCTGGCATCACAAGTCGCAGTGACCTTTAATACGGCCAGCGCGTTCCTGAGCCACGCCAGCGGCGTAGTCACCGTTGCGACGCGCACGCCAACGGGCACCACGCAAGTCGCCACCTACAGCATTTGTCAGAGCCCCGGGACCGCACTCTGCAGCGGACCTGTAACCGTCACAATCACTGTACCCAGCGTGATTACAGCTGTCGCTGATGTCGCAACACTCAGCCCCGGCGGAACGCTCAACTTGCTCGCCAATGACAGCCTTAATGGCGCGCCACCTCTGCCGTCTCAAGTCAACGTCACCTTCAACACCGCCAGCGCAATGCTGACCCAAACGGGCGGTGTACTTACCGTTGCTGCTGGCGCACCTTCGGGCACTACGCACTCGGCCTCGTACAGTATCTGTCAGCGCCCAGAAGGTGTGCCGTGCAGTGGCCCAGTTAGCGTCAGTATCACCGTGCCGGGCGCGATTTCTGCGGTGGCCGACATGGCAACGCTCAATCCGGGTGATTCAATCAACCTGCTCGCCAATGACCGGCTCAATGGTGCGGTGCCGCTCGCCAGCGGCGTCGCGGTCACCTTTTCCTCCACCAGTAACTACCTGACTCAATCCTTGGGTGTGGTCACCCTCGCGAGCAACGCTCCATCGGGCAGCACTCATACAGCGACATACAGCATCTGCGAGAGCCCCGCGAATACGCTGTGCAGCGCCCCGGTAAGCGTGACCATCAACGTGCCAAGCCAGATTAGTGCCGCCAGCGATGTAGTCACGCTCAACCCCGGCGCGAGCTTTAATTTGTTGGCCAATGACAGCCTCAATGGCGCGGTTCCGCCTGCCAATCGAATTGCGATCACCTTCACCACGAGCAGCAGTTATTTGACGCAAGCTGCGGGTATGGTCACCCTTGCAAGCAACGCCCCTACAGGCAGCACGCAAACGGCAGCCTACAGTATCTGCGAAAGCCCAGGCAAAACGCTGTGCAGCGGACCGGTGAGCGTGACCATCAATGTGCCAAGCGCAATTAGTGCTGCTAACGATATTGTCACGCTTAATCCTGGCGCGAGCTTTAATTTGTTGGCCAATGACCGTCTTAATGGCGCGGTACCGGCGGCCATTCAAGTGACCGTCAATTTCAGCACGAACAGTGCTTACCTAACTCAGACCGCGGGTAGCCTTTCGCTCGCCAGCAACGCGCCTACCGGCACCACGCAGAACGCCAACTACCGAATCTGCCAAAGCCCGGAAAACACAGTGTGTTCCAGCGTTGCCAGCGTCATCGTTACGGTGCCTGCAGCGCTGCCGGTGATCACGGCGGTGCCTGATGTGGCAACGTTGAGTCCTGGTAGCACATTGAATCTGCTCGCTAACGACAGCCTCAACGGCACGCCGCCGCTGTCCTCTCAGGTCACCGTCACGTTCAACACGACCAGCTTATTCTTGAGTCAAGCGGGGGGTGTCCTTACGCTGGCGGCGGGCGCGCCCGGCGGCACGTCACAGGTCGCCGCCTACAGCATTTGTCAGGCCCCAGCGAACACACTGTGCAGCGCGACGGTAAACATCGCCATCTCGGTGCCAAGTGCTATCAACGCGGTTGCCGACGCGGCAACA
>JACMNN010000059.1 GCA_014378555.1 Burkholderiales bacterium
AGCCCGTCAATATCTTCGCGCGCCGGAATGTAGCGCAGCGTGAAGGCTTGGCCCACCATGTTGTTTGCGTTATTACCCAAGCGCTGCAGGCCTTGCAGAAATACATTGCGGAATCCGCGCTTGAACAATGCGGTGGTGAGCGTGGCGGTGGAGACCTGCAACAGACGCTGTTGGGTGATGGATTTGATTGCGTTCATACTGGATTATGTGCAGGCAGTTGGGCGGCGCGAGGCCGGCGGGCCTGCGTTAAAACGTGTTCGGATTCGCTGTCTGCGTTCCAGCCACCGGTGGCGATGGCGATGTTGCGCTCGCTCGGATGCAGTGCAATGAAGTCATGGTTTAGCGTTACGCCTAGGCCGGGCCCTTGTGGCACCGATATCAGCCCACGCTCCAAGTTGAGCGCACCGTTAATGGTGGTTTCGCGACCGGGCCAATCTGGATCCAGCCGCTCGAGAATCAGCCCGTTTGGGATCGCGCTGAGCAGATGCGCTGCCGCAAATTCCGCTACTGGCCCCAGCGAGCCTGAATGCGGCGCCACCAGCACCGAGCACGCCTCGGCCATGGCGGCGAGCTTTTTCATTTGCGTAAGTCCGCCAAATCTGCCGGTGTCCGGTTGCACTACATCAAGCAGGCCGTTTTCCAGAAACGGTCGCATGTCAGCCAGTGTTGCCAAACGCTCACCACCCGCCAACGGCAAAGCTACTTTGTCGCGTAGCCGCTTCCACCCTGGCAGATCGTCGGGAGCAATCGCTTCTTCTAGGAACAAAAGGTGCAGCGGCTCGAGGGCGCGGCCAATGGCGATGGCGTCCGCCGTGGTCAACCACGGTGGCCCGTGCAGGTCGACCATCATGTCGATCTCGGGGCCTACCGCCTCGCGAATGGCGAATGCGCGCTCAACAATTTGTTTCGTACCGCCGACTTTTAAAGCGCGGATGCCTTTGGCCACCGCCGCCGTTGCCGCTTTCACGTCAGCGGTGTGCACGTAATAAGGGACCGATGCGCGCACCGTGCCACCCAGCAGGGCCGACACCGGCACACCCAACGCCTGTGCGTTGAGATCCCAGAGCGCCATGTCGATAGCGGCCAAGGCCCCCATGCCGACTACGCCGGTTTGGCCGTGGCCCATCAGCGCGACCCGTACTTTTTGGTTGATTCGTTCCACGTCGCGCACGGTTTCGCCGATGAGGATGCGGCTGAGATCTTCGACCGCCGCGGCCACCACACGCGGCCAGCCGGAGCCTTCGCCGGTTCCGGTCAATCCGGCATCGGTCTCGACCGTAACAAAAAACCAGTTGCGTCCGGTCGCCAGTGCGCTCTTGCCGGTGGCCGACCAACCCGTGTGGCCGGGTGCGCCGGCCTGCATGAGGTGGCCGCGGATCGCGGTGATCTTCATGGCTTAGTGCCCGAGTGAGCACCCAAGCGAGCACCCGAGAGGCGAGCCATCATTTCGCCTCACCGCTGGCGACCGCTTCGAGGTAGCGTTTGGTGGTCTCCTCATCGGGCGGATAGACGCCTTTGATCGACCGACCTTTCTCGATCTCTTTGTAAAGAAAGCGTTCGCGACGCTCCATTTCAGCGGCGTCATTGGCGATTTCGTCCGCGAGATGGCGCGGAATTGCGACCACCGCCTCGTCATCACCAAACACAATGTCGCCGGGGTAAATCGCCACCCCGCCGCAGGAAACAACCACATTCATATCGGCCGCGTGATGACCCGCGTAGTTCGGAGGAACGGCCGGACCGGCGCAGTACACCGGGAAATCTGTCTGCGCCATTGACAGGGTGTCGCGCACGCCGCCATCGAGCAGCACGCCCTTAAGCCCGCGCAACATCAGGCGTCGTGCGAGGATCGACCCGATACCGGCAATATCGGCTGCACCGCGGCAATCGACCACAAATACGTGGCCACTCGGCGCCAACTCAATGGCTTGCCGCTGAATGTTTTTTGGGTCACCGCCTGACCCGTACCCATCTAGATCTTCGCGGGCAGGAACATAGCGCAGGGTGAACGCGGGCCCGACCATGGGCGGCAGCCCCGCTCGCAGCGGGCGAACACCACGAACCGCGACGTTGCGCAGGCCACGGCGAATCAGTTGGGTGCTGATACTTGCTGCGGAACACTTGGCAAAAACGCCGCGCAAGTGCTCGGAGATGTCCAACGTTTCAGTCGTTTCCATGGCGGCTCTTTGGCAAAGGGAAGGTTGCGTAGCTGGCGCGGTAAAAGTTGGCTGCGCGGGCCGATTCGCCGACGAATTCGTAATCCGCAAACGGGCCGCCCTGCAGCGGCCAACGCTTTGCGGTTGGAGGTTTCGCCGCTTCGATGCGGTCGGCAAACGCGTCCGCGCTGTGTTGAGGTCGGTAGGGAAATTGTTCAAAAGGAGGGTTGACGCACCATCCTTGAGAATTTTCGGAGACGCCGTACACCACGTCAGCAGCCACCGGATGGGTGATGCCGAGTTGCACCAAGTTCGCGAGGTCTTGCGGGTGAATCCAGGTGGACAGCATGCGCTCGTCGCTGGCCTCATCTTCGCAGCGGCCAATCCGTATGCCCAACGATTCAAGGCCAAATTTTTCGTAATAAAAGCGCGCCACGGTTTCGGTAAAAGCTTTGCTGACGCCGTACCGCGAATCGCACTTGAGCTCCGCGGCAACATCCACTTTTCGATCAACCGGATACATGCCAACCACGTGATTGGTGCTGGCGTAGACGATGCGGCGCACGCCGTGTTTCAGTGCGGCTTCCCACAGATGGGTCACGGCCACGATGTTGGCGGGAATAAGGGTTGCCCAAGCGGCTTCGCGAGGATAGCCCGCGAAATGCACGACGGTATCAGCGCCTTGCAGCAACCCGTCAACGGCTGCAGCGTCGCTTAGGTCCAATTGCACCGCCGTCTCGTTGCCGGTCGCTTCCAGGGGCACGATATCGGCCACCACCAGTTGTCGGCACAGTAGCGACAACGGTGCGCGCAGTCGCCGGGCAAGTTTTCCGGCGGCGCCGGTGAGTACTATTTTTTCAATCATCACGCAGCTCTTCGATGGCTACTGTGCGGTAATTTTGTGCTTTTTGATGAACGCGCCCCAACGCGTCAGTTCACTCAAATAAAGTTTCTGAAACGCCTCGGGCGAAGTCGTGGTGATCAATTCAAGATCAAGCTGTTCCATTTTCTTTTTGAACGCGGGCGACGCTACTGCGGCGGC
This sequence comes from Burkholderiales bacterium, assembly GCA_014378555.1. Classification (GTDB taxonomy): domain Bacteria; phylum Pseudomonadota; class Gammaproteobacteria; order Burkholderiales; family Casimicrobiaceae; genus Casimicrobium. Next base: position 3,199 of record JACMNN010000059.1, read on the forward strand.
AATTGCAGCGGACAGCTTTTGCACCACAGCTGGCGGCGTGCCGGTGCGAACCGCCAAACCCTGCCAACCGCGAAGCGGCGTCTCCAGCGTCAAGCCAAACTCCGGCGCACTTTTGACGTTTGGCGTGAGCGGATGACGGGAACTTTGCATGACCGCAACCGCGCGAAGTTTTCCGGACTGCAGCAAACCTTGCAGGACGCCAGAAGGTTGGTCGAACATCGCGTCGATCTCTCCAGCCATCAGCGCCAACAGGCCGGGTGCGCCGCCCTTAAACGGTACGTGAACGACCGGGGCGTTAATCGCCGTTTCCAGCATCAACGCACCAAAGTGTCCAGTAGTGCCGACACCGCCGGAGCCGATGGACACGCCGTTACCATTCTTTTTTGAAAGCGCGACCAGGTCTTTTGCGTCATTGACCGGACTGTCGGTTCGAACCAGCAGAAACACGGGAACGCTCACGATTTGCCCCACCATGGTGAGATCAGCGTTAGGGTCGTAATTAACTTTGTTGAGGTGCGGCCCGGTGCCAAGCTGCAAACCCGCCGCCAGCAATGTGTGGCCGTCCGGTGCTGCTGCAATCACCGCTTGCGTGGCAATTGCACCGCCCGCACCGGGTCGATTGTCAACGTTTACGCGCTGCCCCAGCGTTTTTGACATCTCCTCCGCGACTGATCGCATGACGGAGTCAAACGCCCCACCGGGCGCAAACCCGACCACGATTGATACCGGTCGGTCGGGATAGGTTTGTGCGAACACCACCCCGACGCTCGACGCGGCGCTGACCGCCACGAGGGCCTTAAATATTAAAGCGGTGGCGTGTTTCAGCGCGTTCGGTGTGATCATCGGTTTTCCTCTTTTTGACAGTTCTGAGTAAGTGACTAACGGCTGCTGCGGGCAGCACGGTTAAGCGTTTTGATCCAACATTTTGTTCAGGTCAAGTCGAGCAGAGTTGGTGTGCTCAAGCGATGCCATCGCTGCTTTTTCTTCATCTTTTGAGGCGATCGCTGCAGCAAGATTGCGATGCTGTTTGATCACGACATCCAGCCGGTTGACTCCGTAGCCCGCAGCCCGTCGATACGCGTCGACCAGGCTAAAGCGTCCGCGCAACAGGTCAACTGCCATTTGGTTGTCGCCGATGCCGTCGATAAACACGTGCAACCGTCGATTGGCCTCGACGCACGCGCCTACATCGGAAGTTTGCGCAACTGATTCGTATGCGGCACACAGCGCCATCATCTCGGCGATCTGATCGCTGCTTGCCAAACGCGCCGCATCGCGCGCCAACATGCATTGAATCGCGCCGCGCAATTGATACAAATCGTGCACATATTTCGCGTCAACCATTGGAATCACCGCACCGCGATTCATTCGCATGTCAACCGCGCCCTCGCCCTGCAACTGCAGCAATGCTTCGCGCACCGGGTTTGCGCTTACTTGATAGTGGTCTGACAGTTGCGCCAGCGTGACGTGGCTTCCGAGCGGCCAAACGCCAGACACGATGTCGGCCCGAACCTGGTCGCGCAGCCGCATGTAAGTGGGAGTGTTGATTGCTGTCATGTGACGAATTTATATCATATTAAACATTTTATAAAATATCAAACATTGAAATGCGGTGAGGTGAGATGAATTGCAAGCGCACGTATCGCCGCGTCGTTGCCGTGGGTATTTCGCGTTAGATGACCTCGCTGCACATTGCGCGGAGAGCCGCCAGATAAACTAGTGTTTATGACTGAATCAGACGTACTTACCCATCTCGCGACCTGCATTGACCCCAACACGGGCCGCGACTTCATTAAAGATAAATCGATCAAGCGCGTCGTCATCGACGGCGCCGACGTGACTGTCGAGGTCGTGGTCGGCTATCCGGCGAAAAGCCAATACGACACGCTACGGCAGATTGTTATGCAACATCTGCGCGGCCTGCCAGACGTTAACAAGGTGGCCGTGACCGTGTCGCACAAGGTCGTGTCGCACGCGGTGCAGCGCGGCGTGAAGCTTAAGCACGGCATCAAAAACATCATCGCCGTTGCCTCCGGAAAAGGCGGCGTCGGCAAAAGCACCACCGCGGTAAATCTGGCGCTAGCGCTGTCAGCCGAAGGCGCCAACGTCGGCATTCTCGACGCAGATATCTACGGCCCGTCGCAACCCTTGATGCTTGGCATCACCGGACGCCCGGAAAGTGCTGACGGCAAAACCTTAGAACCAATGGAGGCACACGGCATTCAGGCCATGTCGATTGGTTTTTTGATCGATACCGACACGCCGATGGTGTGGCGCGGACCGATGGTCACCCAGGCGCTAGAGCAGCTGCTGTCTGACACTAACTGGCGTGATCTCGACTACCTCGTCATCGATATGCCGCCGGGCACCGGCGACATTCAGCTGACGCTGGCGCAAAAGGTGCCGGTAACGGGGGCTGTGATCGTCACCACGCCGCAAGAAATCGCGGTGATGGATGCGCGCAAGGGGCTCAAGATGTTTGAGAAAGTTGGCATCCCCATCGTTGGCATTGTTGAAAACATGAGCACCCATGTGTGCTCCAACTGCGGTCACGTCGAGGCGATTTTTGGCGAAGGTGGCGCCAAGGCGATGTGCCGTGACTACAACACGCCATTCCTCGGCGGCTTGCCGCTCGACGGAAAAATTCGCGAGCAGGCCGATAGCGGGCGCCCCACGGTGGTGGCTGATCCTGACGGCCAAGTTGCAAAAATCTATCTTGAAATCGCGCGCAAAGTGGCGATATTTGTGGCGCAAAAGAGCGAAGATCACACCTCCAAATTTCCGACCATCAAGGTCGTGAGTTGACCGCTGAAAGCGTTACTCGTTTCAGTTGCATTGCCATCGTTCCAGCGGGGGGGAGCGGTGCGAGATTCGGTTCGGCCACCCCGAAGCAGTACAGCCTGATCGCTGGAAAAGCGGTGCTTGAACACACATTGATCGCGTTGCAAAAATGCGCCACGATCGAGCGAATTTTTGTCAATGTCCGACATGATGATGCGAACGCTGACGCGGTGGTATCGACTCACGCAAACGTGTCGTTACTGCGCAGCGCAGGCGCAACGCGAGCGGAAACCGTGCACAACGCAATGCAAGATATTTCAAAACAAGTTCGGCGCGACGCCTGGGTGCTGGTGCATGACGCCGCGCGCCCGTGCGTGTCGGCCGCCGATCTGGATCGTTTGATTGCCTTGGCGGGCGCGCATCCCGTCGGAGGACTGCTGGCCGTGCCGGTAGCTGACACCCTGAAGCGCGCCAACGGCGACGGAGAGATCACAGAAACCGTGCCGCGCGACGGCATGTGGCGCGCACAAACGCCACAGATGTTTCGCTATGAAACGTTGCTGCATGCGCTGGCTGCATCGCCAGACGTAACCGACGAAGCGCAAGCGATTGAAGCGCTCGGCCTGTCGCCGTTGCTGGTTGCGGGCAGTGCGCGCAACATCAAAATTACCCAGCCGGACGACGCACAACTCGCGGCCTACTATCTTTCTCTGCAGGCGCCATCATGACCGTTCCGTTTCGCGTCGGCAGCGGATTCGACGTGCATCAACTGGTCGCTGGGCGAGCGTTGATCATCGGTGGCGTGCACATTGCTTACGAGCGGGGTTTGCTCGGCCATTCTGACGCCGACGTGCTGCTCCACGCCATCAGCGATGCGCTACTCGGAGCGGCCGCGCTTGGCGACATCGGCAAGCATTTTCCCGACACCGACCCAGCGCACAGCGGAGCAGACAGCCGCGTGCTGCTGCGTACCGTCGTTAAACGCGTGTTCGACGCAGGATGGTGCGTCGGCAATATCGATGCCACGATCATCGCGCAGGCGCCGAAAATGGCCCCGCACATCGCACGAATGCGCTGCAATATCGCTGCTGACTGCGGAGTTGAGCTCGATTGCATCAGCGTCAAGGCAACCACAACCGAGCAGCTCGGATTCACCGGGCGCGGCGAGGGCGTTGCGGCTCAGGCCAGTGCGTTGTTAGTGCGCGTTTGACCTACACGCTGCGGGTGGCCGCCCGGTACAATCGACAGATTATGAGTGCACCAAAACGTTATTTCTCGCCAACAGTAGCTGTGCTGTCAGTCCTCGCGCTAAACGTGGTGCTGGGTGCGTCGTTCGCGCAAACGCCGGCGTCGCCCGCTCGGGTTGACGCGCCCGACGGCGCCCCCGAACTGGTGGTTGAGAAAAACGTCAGCAACACGTCAGTCACAGCACCCGCGAAGGCGTCCGGCAGCGTCATTGTGGAAGAAGAGCGCGTGCAGGGCCGGCTTGCCAACGCTCACGTTCGCGTCGGTGCGGCCAAGGGCTATACGATAGTGGACCCGAACGCGGGGCGCACGGATCGGCAGCCCGACAATGCGGGTAAGCGAGTCAACCCTTCGCTCTGGGAGCTGTTTCGTTTCTAGCCGTAGGCAGCGCGCCGTTGTGTTTTGGTCGCGCCCGGCCCAGCTTCGCTGCTTCCCTTCTGTTCCCATAAATTTCACGAACCTTTCCTAACAAGCGCAGGCATGTCTGTTTTCACCCGAGTGACCGAGAGCGAAGTTTCAGCGTGGCTGATACGTTTTTCTGTGGGCAGCGTGCAAACGCTGGTGCCGATTTCGGAAGGCATCGAAAACACCAACTATTTCTTGACCACAACGGGCGGCGAGTTTGTGCTCACGTTGTATGAACGGGTGCCGGCTGAGGACTTACCGTTCTATTTAAATTTCACGGCCCATCTCGCAAAATCGGGCGTGGCGGTGCCGAGCCCGATTGCCGACCGCACCGGTGGCCTATTTTCTATATTGAACGGTCGGCCTGCAGCGTTAGCGCAGCGGATTGCGGGGCATCCGGTGATGCAGCCCGAGGCGCGCCATTGCGCCTTGGTGGGCACGGAATTGGGGCGACTGCACAACGCCAGCTCCGCCTTTCGTGCCCGTATCAGCAATAAGCGCGGCCCGGCGTGGACGTTGTCTACCTCGCGTGCGGTGCGTCCGTTCGTGTCGGCTGAGCAGAATACGCTGATCGAAAACGAGTTGAAATTTCAGCGTGACCGTCGGCAAACCCGCTTGCCCAACGGCGCAATTCATGCCGATTTATTTCGCGACAATGTGCTGTTTGATGGTGAGCGCTTGAGTGGCCTGATTGACTTCGGTTTTGCTGCGACCGATGAGTTTGCCTACGACCTCGCGATCACCGCCAACGACTGGTGCGTCACCACTGACGGCGAATTTGATGCTGCGCGTTTGTTCGCCCTGCTGAGCGCTTATGTGGCCGAGCGACCGCTCACCGATGCTGAGCAGTTGGCATGGCCAGCGCTATTACGCGCGGGTGCGTTGCGTTTCTGGCTATCGCGGCTGTACGACTTGCATTTGCCGCGTGCGGCAGAGCTCAACACGCCGCATAACCCCGCTGCGTTTGAGCGGGTACTTAAATTGCGTATCACTCAGGCCACCCGTTGGCCAACCGAACTTGCTGGAGCGCCCGCGTGAACCCGATCAATTTTTCGGTGGTGCCCGCCGCTGAGGGCTTTCAATGGCTGCTCGGATCGATTCGAATTTTCCGTACGCAATGGTTGCGCTACACCTCGATCGCGGCCCTGTTTTTGCTGATCATGCAGGTCGCCTCGGTTATTTCGGGCGGTATTTTGGTGGTGTTTTTAAAGCCGGTGTTGTCGGTCGGATTTTTGGCTGCGGCGTGGCATCACGAACGCGGTGAATTACCCGAGGCACGACATCTGTTTGCCGGCTTTAAGTCAAATGTGAAGGCGTTGTTGCCGCTGGGCGGCGTGTACTTGATCGGCATTATTTTTGCCGCAGCCATAGCGATGGTGGTGTCTGGCATCACGGTTGAAGATGTGTTGGCTACCGACGGCAAGCTCAAGCTTGATCAAGCTACGCAGTTGCAATTTATGCTGATCACCATCGTGCTCACGCTGCCGCTATCTGCTGCGCTGTGGTTTGCGCCCGCACTGATCGTTTTCTCTGACGCAACATTTGTTCAGGCGCTATCGGTGTCGTGCCGCGCCTGCCTTCGTAATTGGCTGGCGATGCTCGCCTACGGCGTTGCCATCTTTTTGCTGGTGCTGGCGTCTTTCGCCGTGGCTGCGCCGGTGTTGTACTTGTTTCAGAGTGCCGCGATGACCTTCGCCATGATCATCGCTGTGCCGCTCACCGCGGTGTGGATGATCAGCGACTACGTCAGCTACCGTCGCGTGTTTCATAGCAACGAGCAGATCGCGCCTGCGGGTCGCGTTTAGGCTCGAGTTCGATCAGCCGTTCGCGCGCAAAATTAGCCAGTTCCTTGCGTTTGATCGGTTGCAAACGCCTAAATTGCCGTTAATTTCGCATATTCAAGCGCGAGACGCTTGATGCCGTGATCGACGAAATTTACCTCGACTTGCACGTTTTTACCGCTGCCGTCGGCATTGATAATTACGCCGTGACCAAACTTCGCGTGCGACACCTGTTGCCCGATGCGGAAGCCCGAATCAGTGCGGCTGGCGCTGCCGATCGATGCTGCAAACGACGACAGATTGCGACCACTGGAATCACCCGACAGCGGCGCATGAGGCTCCATGGCCAGCAGGTTTTTCGGTTTGGCCGACAGCCATTTCAATAATGCCGCTGGCACTTCGTCGAGAAAACGCGACGGCACGTTGTAGCGAGTTTGCCCGTGCAACATGCGCATCTGCGCGTAGCTGAAATGCAGCCGCTTTCGCGCCCGCGTGATCGCCACATACATCAGGCGGCGTTCTTCCTCGAGCCCACCGTCGTCGTTAAGCGAGTTGTCATGCGGGAACAGACCTTCTTCCAGCCCGGTCATGAAAACGTAGTCGAACTCCAGGCCCTTCGACGAGTGAACCGTCATCATTTGCAACGCCGCACGGCCTTCAGCCGCCTGTGTGTCACCCGCTTCCAGCGAGGCATGCGCCAAAAACGCACTCATCGGATCATCGCTCTCCGAGATGCTGCCATCAAAATTTTCAATGTGAATCACGCCACCGGTTTCACGCAAAAAATTGTCGGCGGCGCTGATCAATTCTTCAAGGTTTTCAACGCGGTCCTGGCCGTCTTTGTCGGCGACATACAGCGCCTTCAAGGTGCTGGCATCGAGCAAATGGCGGACGATTTCTGGCAGTGCCAAACCCTTGGTTGCGATGCGCATGCCTTCGATCAAACCGATGAACTGCGCCATCGGCACTTGCGCCCGTGAGCCCGCGCCGCCCGAACATGCCGCCTGCCACAAGGTGACGCCGGTCGCGGTTGCAACCTGCTGCAAATTCTCGATCGATTTGGCGCCAATGCCGCGCGGCGGAAAGTTCACCACCCGCAGCAGCGCGTTGTCGTCCTCGGGGTTGTTGATCAGGCGCAAATACGCCATTGCATGTTTGACCTCGGCGCGCTCAAAAAAGCGCAGTCCGCCATACACACGGTACGGAATGCCTGCGTTGAACAGGCCATGCTCGAACACCCGCGATTGCGCGTTTGAGCGGTACAAAATGGCGATGTCGTCGAGCGGCACGCCGTCATTCATCGCGGCCTTCACGCTGTCGAGCACGAACGCCGCCTCTTCGCCGTCGCTATAGCCCTGAAACACGCGGATGGGTTCGCCGTGCCCTTGATCGGTCCACAGTTCTTTGCCGAGGCGACCGTTGTTATTGCGGATCAGCGCGTTGGCGGCCTCAAGAATACTGCCGTCGCTGCGATAATTTTGCTCAAGTTTAATGATTTTCGCAGGCGCGAAATCATGCTCGAAGCGCTGCATGTTGGCGACCTTAGCGCCGCGAAATCCGTAAATGGATTGGTCGTCGTCGCCCACCGCCAGCACCGCGGTGTTCGGGCCTGCCAATAGTCGCAACCACTTGTATTGCAGCGTGTTGGTGTCTTGAAACTCATCCACCAAAATGTAGCGAAAGCGGGCGTTGTAATGCTCGCGCAGCGCCTCGAATTTGCTTAAGCACTCATAGCAGCGCAGCATCAATTCGGCGAAGTCAACCACGCCTTCACGTTGGCAGGTTGCCTCGTACAGTTGGTACAGCTCAACCTGCTTGCGCGTGTATTCGTCAAACGCCTCGACCGCGTTTGAGCGCAGCCCTTCTTCTTTGGCACTTGAGATAAACCACGACAACTGTTTGGCCGGAAACTTTTCGTCGTCAATGTTGTTTTGTTTCAAGATGCGCTTGATCATCGACAACTGCTCTTGCGTGTCCATGATGGTGAACGTTTGCGGCAGCCCGGCTTCGCGCCAATGCATGCGCAAAAAGCGATTGCACAACCCATGGAAGGTGCCCATCCACATGGTGCGCACGTTCACCTGCACCATCGACGACAACCGCGTCAGCATTTCTTTGGCGGCTTTGTTGGTGAAGGTCACCGCCAGCACGCCGGACGGACTGACTTGCCCGGTCGTGAGCAGCCACGCAATTCGAGTGGTGAGCACGCGCGTTTTGCCAGAACCGGCACCGGCGAGGATCAGCGCTGAAGTGTGGGGAAGGGTGACCGCAGTGAGTTGCGGCTCGTTTAAATTCGCGAGTAACTTAGATGACATCTAGTGATTGTAGAAGCCCGTCCTCCGGAAAACGTTGGCTTAGCGACGTTGCAACATTCGCCGGTAAGTGGCAATAACCGCTCTTTTCAACCGGTACTTGATCACCCGCCCGGCCCGCCACGGCCAACTGGCGCGGATTGCGTTCAGCCAGGCGTCTTTCCACGGCATAAACCAGACATACGCCGCGGCGAACCAGTTGAGCTTCATCAGCGCCGGCTGGGTGAGGCGAAACAGCCGCGCAACCAGCGCGGTGCCGAGCAATTTGGCCGCGACAATGACCAGCACGCCCACCACCGGCTGGCCTTGCGCAATCAGCCACAGCGCCACCAGCTTAATCGGAAACATCAGCAGCGTGGGCACTGCAAACAGCAACAGCGCCGCCCATGGCGGCAAACGGCGAATCGCGTTTTCTATCGCGCGCCACAGCGGGCGTTTGGCCAGCCAGTCGAAAACGTGGGACAGCGTCTCCCAGCCCCAATCGTAGAACAGCAAAATGAGTGCCAGGGGAAGCTGAACCAGTCTTAACAAAAAGCGCCACATGGATGCAATGTAGCCGCTGCAGTCGTATTTTTGCGCGCGTGCAGTGGACAGGCGCAGCAAGCTGCGGAAATGCGTCGATAGAATTGCCGATATGCCCCCTGACTCCAACCTTCCCCAGCCGCCAACAATGGGCCCGCGCAACGGCAATCCAGTCGCCGCGCCGCCCAACACCGAGCTGTCGGCCTTTGTGCCCTCGTTTCGCGGCTCTGCGCCGTACATTCATGCCTTTCGCGGTAAGACGTTTGTGGTCGCGTTTGGCGGCGAAGTGGTGGCCGATGACACCTTCCTGAATTTCATTGCCGATTTGAATTTGCTGGCCAGTCTCGGCATTCGTTTGGTGTTGGTTCACGGCGCGCGCCCGCAAGTTGAAAAGCTGCTCGAACAGCGCGGTATGGAGAGCCGCTATCACAAGGGCATTCGCGTCACCGACGCCTCGCATCTGGGCAGCGTCATCGGCGCTAGTGCGCGTGCCCGCGCGCGCATCGAGGCGGCCTTGTCGATGGCCCCACGCACCGCCGCAGTCACGCCGATTCACAACCGGGTCATCGGCGGCAATTTCGTGGTGGCCAAACCGATCGGCGTGGTTGACGGCGTTGACATGAAATACAGCGGCGAGGTGCGCCGCATCGACGCGCAAGCGATCAACGACTGCCTGAAAGATGGCGACATCGTGCTGATGTCCACGCTGGGCTATTCCACCTCAGGCGACACCTTCAACCTCACCGTCGAAGAAGTGGCAACGCAAACCGCCATAGCGCTCAAGGCATCGAAACTGATTTTTCTGCTCGACACGCCGGGCGTACTCGACGCCGAAGGTGCGGTTATTTCCACCCTCTACACGCGCGAAGCTTCAGCGATTGCCAACAATGCGCCGCAAGCCTCAGACGTGCAATTCTTTTTGCCAGCCGCCGTGCGCGCCTGCCAAAAAGGGGTCGGTCGCGCGCATCTAATCGGCCGTAAGCTCGACGGGGTCATATTGCAGGAGCTGTTTACCCGCGATGGGGTCGGCACCATGATCTCAGTGGACAGCCTAGATAACCTGCGTCCGGCCACCATTGATGACGTCGGCGCATTGCTCTCAATCATCGAACCGTTGGAACGGCAGGGCGTTTTAGTGGCCCGGCCACGCGCATTGATCGAGCGCGAAGTCGAACGCTTTTTTCTTGCCGAGCACGACGGCCAAATCATCGGATGTGCCGCGCTGTATCCGTTTCCCGAGGCCAATAAAGCCGAGTTGGCCTGCCTCGCCGTGAACCCGGACTATCGCCGTGAAGGTTATGGTGAGCGACTGATGAAGGCTATTGAAATCGAAGCGAAGAAACAGAAAATCAACACGCTGTTTGTGCTCACCACCCGCACCGCACACTGGTTTATCGAGCGAGGATTTACACCAGCGAAAATCACTGATTTGCCTGAGAAAAAACAGGCGCTGTATAACTTTGAGCGCGCCTCTCAGGTCTACGTGAAGACTCTGTAGCGCTGAAGGCGCGCACATCCGTTTCACCCGCATCCTGCGCGATGCCCGGTTGCCACTAGGCTCGCGCTTAAACCTCCGTTCGCCCTGAGCGGTAGCGAAGGGTTTGATTTGGGTCAGACCCTTCGCTGTGCTCAGGGCGAACGGTTTCGGGTGTCATTACTTATGAAGCCTCAGCAAGCGCCCAAATACTCGCCAGCAACGTCACCCATTTCACCCGCTCCCCGCGCGATGCCGGGTTGCCGTTGGGATTGCGCTCAACATCCGTTCGCCCTGAGCGGCAGCGAAGGGTTTGATTTGGGTCGGACCCTTCGCTGCGCTCAGGGCGAACGGTTTCGGGTGTCGTGATTTACAAGGTCTCAACAAGCGCCCAAATGCTCATCACCAACGTCACCCATTTCACCCGCATCCCGCGCGATGCCGGGTTGCCGTTGGGCACGCGCTCAACATCCGTTCGCCCTGAGCGGTAGCGAAGGGTTTGATTTGGGTCGGACCTTTCGCTGCGCTCAGGGCGAACGGTTTCGGGTGTCATGATTTACAAGGTCTCAACAAGCGCCCAAATGCTCATCACCAACGTCATCCATTTCACCCGCACCCTGCGCGGTTTCGGGTTGCCGTTGGGCACGCGCTCAACATCCGTTCGCCCTGAGCGTTAGCGAAGGGTTTGATTTGGGTCGGACCTTTCGCTGCGCTCAGGGCGAACGGTTTCGGGTGTCGTGATTTACAAGGTCTCAACAAGCGCCCAAATGCTCATCACCAACGTCATCCATTTCACCCGCACCCTGCGCGATGCCGGGTTGCCGCTTGGTGCGCTCAAACCTCCGTTCGCCCTGAGCGGTAGCGAAGGGTTTGATGCAGGTCGGACCCTTCGCTGCGCTCAGGGCGAACGGTTTCGGGTGTCATGACGTATGAGGTCTTAATAACTGCCCAACGGTTTCGGGCGTCATGATTTATGAAGCCTTGGCACCAAGTGCCCAACGGTTTCGGGTGTCATGATTTATAACGTCTTACTCAGCGCACAACGGTTTCGGGTGTG
>JACMNN010000060.1 GCA_014378555.1 Burkholderiales bacterium
ACTCAAGAGCGTGTCGCGCGGATATGCCTCGCTCGACTATGAGTTCAAAGAGTTTCGCTCCGCCGATGTGGTCAAGCTGGACATTTTGATCAACGGCGAAAAGGTTGATGCGTTGTCGTCAATGGTGCACCGGGCACAGAGCCAATACCGTGGTCGTCAAGTTGCATCAAAAATGCGCGAACTGATCCCGCGCCAGATGTATGACGTGGCCATTCAAGCGGCCATTGGCGTGAACGTGGTGGCCCGTGAAAACATTAAGGCGATGCGTAAGGACGTGACCGCCAAGTGTTATGGCGGCGATATTTCGCGTAAGCGCAAATTGTTAGACAAACAAAAAGAGGGCAAAAAACGTATGAAGGCGGTGGGCTCGGTCGAGATTCCGCAGGAAGCGTTTTTGGCGATTTTGCAGACGAGTGACAAGTAAGCCACGCTGCAGAAATGCCGTCTGCGCTTGCCCGCAACTGCCTGTCGCAGCGTGTGGGATCGGCAGCAAATTTCGCTGAAAATCCAATCGTTGCTCTAGTGTGCGATCCTATCGTGCCAGCGCTGTAAAGAATTTGCCCGACGGTATTAATGTGGGTGCGATGGGATCGCACCGCTCAAATGACGAGACTAATGAAATACATTCCTGCCGCCCTACTTGCCGTTCTTGTGGTCACCGCTTTGCGCGGTGTGTTCACCGGCGTTCCGGTTAATTTCCCGTTACTGTTGTTGCTCGCCGTGGTGGTGTGTGGCTTTAGTTGGGCGATTGACAAGTTCTACCTCGCCAAGCGACGCGTTGCGGGCGAAGTGCTGCACTGGGGTATCGAGATCCCGGCGTCGATCTTTACGGTGTTGCTGGTGGTTTTTGTGCTGCGCTCGTTTTTGGCTGAGCCGTTTCGCATCCCATCAAGCTCAATGCGTCCGGGTTTGGTCACCGGCGACTTCATTCTGGTGAACAAATTTTCATATGGCATTCGCCTGCCGGTACTCGACGCCAAAGTGATCAACACCGGTAGCCCGCAGCGCGGTGACGTAGCCGTGTTCAAGGCACCGCATGAGCCCGATAAAGATTACATCAAGCGCATCGTCGCGGTGCCGGGTGACACAGTGGTCTACAAAGACAAAAAGCTCACGCTCAACGGCGTGCCCGTGCCGCAAGTGGAAGACGGCACCTACAGTTACATGGAATTCGGTCAGTTTTTAACTACGCTTAAGTTCAAGGAAAAGCTGGGTGATCGCGAATATTTGATCGCGCAATTCCCACAATTTCCTTCGTTCATACCGAACCAGAAATATTTGTCCACGCCGGTGCCCACTTGTACCGATGACGGCAACGCGGTGAGCTGCACGGTGCCGCCGGGCCACTATTTAGCGATGGGTGACAACCGCGATAACAGCCTAGACGGTCGCTATTGGGGCTTCGTGCCGGACACCCATTTGCGCGGAAAAGCATTTTTCGTCTGGTTTAACTGGGAAGACGTGTCCTCATTTGCTTTCAAGCGCGTGTTTCGCGGCATACAATAAATGCGGTCAGCATATCCCGGTAGATTATTGTGAATCTCCACAAGCAACGCGGTCTCAGCCTAGTTGGCTTTATCTTTCTCGCGGCGGTTGTAGCCTTTGTGATGTTTACAGCGTTTCGATGCGTTCCCGCGTGGACGGAATATTTTTCGCTTAAAAAGGTGCTTCAGGCCACAGCCAACGAGTACGGCGTAGAGGGACAGTCAGCCGCCATCCGCGCGTCCTTCAACCGACGCGCCCAGATTGACGATTTGCCGGTCAAAGGCACGGATCTGGACATTCGCAAAGACAACGGTCGCATCGCCCTCGCGGTCGAATATCAGCGCAAAGTGCCAATAGCTGGCAACGTAAGCCTGCTGTTTGATTTCGACGCGTCGGCCACAAGTACTCGCTAGCTTTGAGCCTTGAAGCAGCCCTCGGGTACACCTTTCGCGAGCCACGTCTTCTTCGGGAAGCGCTGACTCATCGCAGTTTTGGTACGCCACACAACGAGCGTCTAGAGTTCATCGGTGATGGCATTCTCAACTGCGTGATCGCGGTGGCGCTCTACGAAAAATTTCCTGAATTGCCGGAAGGCCAGTTGTCGCGCATGCGCGCCAACTTGGTGAGTCAGCCGGCGTTGCACTCACTTGCGCAGCGCCTTGATATTTCGCAGCATTTGCGCATCGGCGAGGGCGAGGAAAAAAGCGGTGGTCGCGAGCGCCCATCGATGTTGGCCGATGCACTCGAGGCGATCTTCGGCTCAATCTTGCTCGACTCTGGTTTTGAGTCAGCACAAACCACCATCAACGGTCTCTATCAAAACCGTATCTCGCAGGTAAATCCGCGAGAAGGCGGAAAAGACGCGAAAACGCGCTTACAGGAATTCATGCAATCGAAGCACTTTCCACTACCTGCCTACACCGTGGAGCGCGTCGATGGCGAAGCACACGCGCAGGTGTTCACGGTGCGTTGCAGCGTGCCGCAGGTCGAACAGGAGGCCAGCGGCAAGGGGCAATCCCGGCGCGCCGCCGAACAGCAGGCGGCTAATGCGGTGTTAAACAAATTAGGCGTACGCGCATGAGCACGCCCATCGCTGCGCCTGCGGCGGCACTCCGCGTTGGCCAAATTGCCGTGGTCGGTAAGCCGAACGTCGGCAAATCAACACTGCTCAATCGCCTCGTGGGCGAAAAAGTGTCCATCACTTCACGCAAAGCGCAGACAACGCGTTTGCCCCTGCGCGGCATTTTGACCACCGACACGGCGCAGTTTGTATTCGTCGATACGCCAGGTTTTCAGACCAAACATGGCGGTGAAATGAACAAGCGCCTGAATGGCAGCGTACGTCGCACCCTGGGTGAAGTTGACGTGGTGCTCTGGGTGTGGGACGCCACCCGATTGTCGGTGGCTGATCGAGCGGTGCTTGACCTGATCCCCGCCAAGGCGCGTGTGATTGCCGTACCGAACAAGGTGGACTTGTTGCTCGACAAATCGTCGCTAGGCGCGCAAGTCACTGAGCTTTCTGCGCTGCGCGAGTTTGCCGCTTTCGTGCCGGTCGCAGCGGCCAAAGGCACCCAAACAGACGCGCTGCTCGCGGAGATTGAAAAGCTGCTGCCGGTCGCTGAGCTGATGTATGCGGCCGACGACCTCACCGACAAGCCAGAGCGTTACTTAGCCGCAGAGATCATCCGCGAAAAAATCTTTCGCCTCACTGGCGACGAGCTGCCCTATCGCGCAGCCGTCATGATCGACAAGTATGAGCAAGAAGGCAATTTGCGACGCATTTTCGCCGCCATTTTGGTGGACAAAGAATCGCAACGACCCATTCTCATCGGCAAAGGCGGCGAGCTGCTCAAGCGCATCGGCACCGAGGCGCGTATGGATATGCAAAAACTATTTGGCGGTCCGGTGTATCTGGAACTGTTCGTCAAGGTTAAGAGCGGTTGGGCGGAGAACGCGATGGTGCTGCGCGATTTAGGGATTACCTAAGCCCAGCATCAGTACGAGCGGCCTGTCGCGATGAGTCGCTCTTACAATCAAACTGTTCGTCATTCGCAGAAATTCCGTGGCCGTTCAAGCCAAAAAATCCGCCCCGCAACGCGCCTTCGTACTGCATAGCTATGCGTATAAAGAATCAAGCCTGATCGTCGACCTGTTCACGGTTGAAAACGGGCGCATGGCGGTGATTGCAAAGGGCGCAAAACGCCCGGCATCAAATTTGCGCGGAGCTCTCCTTTCGTTACAGCCAATTGAAGCGATTTTCAGTGGTCGCGGCGAAGTTAAAACGTTGACCCAAGCGCAGTGGCTTCCGGGCCAGCCTTGGCTTACCGGGCAGGCGCTGATGTGCGGCATGTATCTCAACGAATTACTCATCAAATTGCTGCCACGTGAAGACCCGCATCCGCAATTGTTCGAGTCGTATGCGGCGACCTTGCTCACCCTCGCGGCGAGCGATGAACACAGCGCCATCTTGCGTGAATTTGAAATCAGTTTGTTGATCGAAATGGGCTATGCGCTGGAACTTAAAAACGACGTGAGTACAGGCGAGCCGCTGCTGCCCGACGCGCTGTATCGCTACGACCCGCTGGCAGGCCCCAGCCCGCAAGGCCGTGGCTCGCTGGTCTCAGGCAACGCGCTGCTGTCGCTGGGGCGCGGCCGTTTTGACAACAATGCAGTCGCCGCTGAAGCGCGCGATTTTGTGCGCACCATCATCAACTTTCATCTTGACCGGCGCTTGATGCGCTCATCCAGCGTGATGCATGACCTGCACCAACTGTCTGAGCGTCTCGACGTCAAACCGGTGCGCAAGCCCGCCGCAGCGCGCGCCAGCAAAGCCACGCAGGACGCAGCACCGTGATTCTCGGCACCGGCACTGACATCATCTCGATTGCGCGCATTCGTGCCACGCTGGACCGCCATGGCGCACGGTTTGCACAGCGCATTCTGAGCGACCTAGAACTCGTGGCGTTGAACGACACTAAAAACCCGGTCGCGTGGCTCGCTAAACGCTGGGCGGCGAAAGAAGCTTTCGGCAAAGCCGCCGGCTCTGGCATCCTCGCGCCGCTTACATGGGCGGGCATCGGCATCGGGCATGATGACGCGGGGCGACCGCTGTTTGAGTTGAGCGACACGGTTGCCTTTCACTTGCAATCGCGCGGCGTGACGCGAACCCATCTCACCCTTTCAGACGAGCGCGATTACGCCGTCGCATTTGTAATTTTTGAAGGAACGTAGCCGCATGGTACGCAAACTGTCCACCGCGAAACGCCTGCCACTGGGCCCGATCATGACCTGCATAGAGGGCACTGAGCTGACCGCAGAAGATCGTGAACTGCTGACCCATCCGCTGGTGGGCGGAGTGATTTATTTCGCGCGCAACTTCACCGATAAAGCACAGCTCACGGCGCTCTCACACGAAATCAAAACGCTGCGCGATCCGGCGCTGTTGATCGCCATTGATCACGAAGGCGGACGCGTGCAGCGCCTCCGCGAAGGCTTCACCGAAATTCAGTCAATGCGCTCGCTGGGCGACTTGTGGTCAACCCATCCCCCCTCAGCGCGCGCCCGCGCATTCGAGGTCGGTTTCACCATCGGGCACGAGCTGGGCGAGGTCGGCATCGATTTCAGTTTTGCGCCGGTGCTCGACCTCGACTACGGCGAATCCGCCGTCATTGGCCATCGTGCGTTCCACCGCGATCCGGGTGCCGCGGCAGCGCTCGCCACCGCAGTCATGCAAGGCCTGCGCGCTGAAGGCATGGCGGCGGTAGGCAAACACTTTCCCGGTCATGGTTTTGTGAAGGGCGACACCCATTGGGAACGCCCAACCGATGATCGCGATTTTGCGGCCGTGCAAGCCGCAGACCTAGTGCCGTTCCGCGAACTCATTGCCGCGGGCATCGACGGGGTGATGGCTGCGCACCTAATTTTTCCGAATATCGACCCACAACTCGCCGGCTTTTCGCCGTATTGGTTGCGGGAAATTTTGCGCCACCAACTGCACTTCAGAGGCGTGATTTTTACCGACGATTTAGGCATGGTGGCAGCGCACGCCGTCGGCGATCTCATCGCGCGTTGTGAGGCCGCCGTGCAGGGCGGCTGCGACGTGGTGTTGCCGTGCAACGACCGTCCAGGGCTGATTGAAATACTGGATGGCTGGAAGCCGGA
>JACMNN010000061.1 GCA_014378555.1 Burkholderiales bacterium
CGCCATGTCGACGGCCTCATGGGCGCGCTTGGCGATGAACGCCGCGTCGAATCGCTCGAAACCGTAACGACCCCCGCCGCCCGAGCGGCCTTGCTCGCGCTTGCCATTACTTTCAACGATGGCGGTGACGTTGAGTCGGCACAGCGGGCGCACGTCCGAGGCGATCACGCCGTCGCTGCGCATCACCAGCATGACCACATGTTCGCAGGCGAGATTAACCATGACTTGCGTGACCCGTGGATCGCGGGCGCGGGCGATGCGCTCGGTCTCGCGCAGCAGGGCGATCTTTGCTTCATCGCTGATCGAGGCCAGTGGATCGGCATGGGTGTAGAGCTGCACGCCGCTGCCGGTTGGTTTGATGGCGACCGAGGCGCTTTGCCCGGCACGGCCGATGGCCGCCACCGTATTGGCCGCTGCGGTGATCGACGCCAGCCCGATGTCGCCTGAGTAGGCAAACGCAGTTTGCTCACCGGTAATTGCGCGCACGCCAACGCCAGACTCGATTGAAAAACTGCCGCTTTTAACGATGCTTTCCTCTAACGACCAGCTCTCAGATTTGTGGTGTTCGAAGTAGAGATCAGCGTATTCGACGCCACGCGAGGTCAACCCGCCGAGCGTGCTGGCGAGTTGATCGAGTGAAAGATTAGCGGGGGTAAGAAGCAGCGATTGCGCGGTGGCGAGTGAAGCAGACATCAAAAAAGCGTTTGTAAAACTCAGATCCGACGAGGGTAGCACAGCGTTAGAAGTGTCGGGCTGCGGACACGATTTTGCAGGATGGGCACCCCGTGCCCATCCTGGCATTGACTGGCTGCAAAGGTGGGCAGAGGCTGCCCACCCGATACCGTTCGTTTAACTCCGTTCGCCCTCAGCGCAGCGAGAGGTTTAATGCTGGATCAGACCCTTCGCTTCGCTCAGGGCCAACGGGTTCGGACGCTAAACGAACGGTATTGGCTGCCCACCGTACTTCGCTAGGTCGATCTACATTGCACTACGCCAGATATTTCTTGAAATGATCCATGGTGCGATCCCACGACAATTTGGCCGCTGCTTCAACGTAGCGCGGCGTGGAATTGTTGTGAAAACCGTGCTGGGTGTCTTGATAGGTTTGCGCTTCGTACTTAGTACCAGCTGCCTTCATCGCAGCCTCATAGGCTGGCCAGGTGCCGTTGACGCCCGGATCGGTGGCCGCGAAGTGGATGAGCATGGCCGCTTTGATCTTGCTGACACTGGCGGTTTCCGCGCCTGCGCCATAGTACGGAGCCGATGCCTGCAAATCGCTACCCATCGCGGTGGCGAGGAAGTTGCTGGTGCCGCCGCCCCAACAAAAGCCGGTTACGCCGAGCTTGCCGGTGGACAATTTGTGCGCCTTGAGCCAGTTCGCGCCGTTCAGCATATCGGTGCGCAGCTTCACCTGATCGAGTTTGGCCTGCATCGTGCGGCCGTCATCGTCGTTGCCGGGATAGCCGCCAACAGGCGCCAAACCGTCCGGTGCCAGCGCAAGAAAACCTGCGGTGGCGGCACGACGCGCCACATCTTCAATGTACGGATTAAGACCGCGATTTTCGTGAATCACCAGCACCGCCGGGAACGGCCCGTTGCCCGCTGGCTGCACCAGGTAGCCGCGCATGGTTTCACCGTTGCCGCCGGGTGACGGATAGTTCACATAGCTTGCCTTGATGCGCGGATCGGTGAACGAAATGGTTTGCGCCTGCGCATATTGCGGCAGCAGCGAGGTTGCCATCGCTAGCGCGGGAATGCCCAACAAGGCAAGTGCCGAGGCGCGCTTAAGATATTCGCGACGATCAATTTTGCCGTGGCAATATTCATCATAAAGGTCGTAAACACGTTGATCGATTTGAAGTTGCGTGACGGGCTGGTGATTCATTGGATTTGCTCCGTGGGTAAAACTGAAAACTGTGACTCAAATGTAGCGCCTCGCAGCGCGATTGGCTATGGGGAAAGCCGGCGAGGGCCATCGGGCGCTCGTTGCGGCGTATTTCGGGGGTACTACCGTTTTCCGAGGTAGGTGGCGATCACCCGTTCGTCGTGAAGCAACTCGTCCGCATTGCCCTGCAGACTGAGCTCGCCGGTTTCAAGTACATAGCCGTAGTCTGCGGTTTTCAGCGCAGCGCGCGCGTTTTGCTCGATCAGCAGAACGGAGAGCCCGGTGTCGCGCAGCTTTGCGATGGTCGCCAGAATATCGCGGGTAATCAACGGGGCGAGGCCGAGACTCGGTTCGTCAAGAAGCAGCAATTTCGGCTTCGCCATCAATGCACGGCCCACAGCGAGCATTTGCCGCTCGCCCCCCGAGAGGGTGCCCGCAAGCTGCGGCTGGCGTTCTTTCAACCGTGGAAATAGCGCGAATACCTCGTCAAGGGTGTTTAACAACGCAGCGCGCGATTCGCCAGAACGTCGCCTGGAAAAACCACCGAGTTCAAGATTTTCAAGCACCGTCATTTCGTGGAACAGTTCACGCTTTTCAGGCACCAACGTCATGCCGAGTCGCACCAGCGCTTCGGTGTCGTAACCCTCTACGCGTTCGCCCGCAAAACGAATCGTGCCGTGTGAAGGCAGCAAGCCCATGATCGCGCCGAGCAGCGTGGTTTTGCCTGCCCCGTTCGGGCCAATCACCGTGGCGATTTTCCCGGTCGGGACTGACAACGACACACGGCGCACCGCCTCGACCTGACCGTAGGCAACATGCAAGTCAGAAACTTCGAGCAAAGCTTCACTCATCTCATGCCCCCAAATACGCTTCGCGCACAGCGGGATCTGCCTGCACCGCTTCTGGCAATCCCTGCGCCAATTTTTGACCAAAATTCAACACCACGAGACGATCCACCACGCCCATCACAAAGTCCATATCGTGCTCAACCAGAAGCACCGTCACGCCCTCGCCTTTTAGTGTTTTGATTAACGATGCGAGTTGCTGCTTTTCCGCAAAGCGCAGACCAGCAGCGGGTTCATCAAGCAGCAGCAAAATCGGATCGGACGCGAGCGCGCGGGCAATCTCAACGATGCGTTGTTTGCCCAGCGGCAAACTGCTCGCAGCGTCGTGCGCATGCTCGGCCAAACCCACGCGCTGTAGCTGACGCATAGCTTCAGCCAAAGCCGCCGTTTCATCTTCCTTATTTAGACGCAACGCCGACGCGATGATGCCTTTGCTGCCGCGCAGATACGCCCCGAGCGCAACGTTTTCGACCACGGTCATGGTGGCCACCAATTTGACGTGCTGAAAAGTGCGCGCCAAACCAAGTTTTGAGATCGCGCTTGCTGGTTGTCCGATCAGCTCGTGGCCCATAAATTTGATCGAGCCCGAGGTCGCTGCAAGCGCACCGGAAATCAGGTTAAAGCAGGTGCTTTTTCCTGCGCCGTTGGGGCCAATCAGGCCGACAATTTCGCGCGCATCTACGTTGAACGTTACGTCGCCCACGGCAACCAATCCACCAAAAGTCTTTCGCGCGGCGGCGACCGACAAAACCGGCTCGTTAGCTGCTGGCATCGGGCGATGTTGCAAGCGATCTCCAGCTGCGGGCAATACGCGCTTGGTCACTGGCACGAAGCGCTGCAAAAACGGCATCAGCCCATCGCGTGCATATTGCAGAATCAGCACCAGCAGAATGCCGAACACGATGATTTCGAACTGACCCGCCTCGCCAATAATCTTCGGCAGCAAGTCCTGCAGCCACGTCTTCAACAGCGTGACGAAGGTCGCGCCGAGCACCGCACCCCACACGCTGACCGCACCCCCAATCACGGCCATGAACAGATATTCGATTCCTTGATTAATGCCGAACGGCGTGGGGTTCACAAAGCGCTGCAAATGCGCATACAACCAGCCGGACAGACACGCGAGCACCGCGGCGATAACAAACACCGCCGTCTTAGTGCGCCCTGGATGCACGCCGAAGGCTTCCACCATAGTGGTGCCCTGCTTTAGCGCGCGAATGGCGCGACCAGGACGAGAATCAAGCAGATTTGCCACCGCCCACAGCGCGGCCAGCACCACGATCCAGATGAAATAGTAGAAATGGCTTTCACGTTCTAGCGAAAAGCCAAAAAGGGACACCGGCGGGATGCCGGTAATGCCAGTGAATCCACCAAACTGCTCGATGGTGCCCATCAAAAAATACAGCGACATGCCCCAGGCAATGGTGGCCAACGGCAGGTAATGTCCGCCCATCGATAGCGTGATGAGCCCGAGCAAATAGCCGACCGTCAAGGTGATGGCGAGCGCAACAATTAACGTCAGCCACGGCGACCAGCCGTATTGCGTGGTGAGCACGGCTGTGGTGTAGGCGCCCAATCCGACAAACGCCGCCTGCCCAAAGCTGGTTTGACCGGCAACTCCGGTGAGCAACACCAGGCCCAACGCGACTAGGCTGTAGAGCCCGATGTAATTGAGCAGCGTAACGTAGAACGCAGGGGCAATCATCGGTGCAACCGCAATTAACGCGACCACGGTGAGCACCAGTATTTTTGTGACGGAAAGGCGCTTCATCTCACTCCTCTTCGGAATGGGTAGTGGTGAACGAGCGCCACAGCAGCACCGGAATGATCAGAGTAAAGACAATCACCTCTTTGTACGCACTGGCCCAGAACGACGAAAACGATTCAACCAGACCGACAAAAATTGCGCCCGCTGCCGCAACCGGATAACTGGCGAGCCCGCCAACAATCGCGCCGACAAAACCCTTGAGCCCGATCAAAAAGCCGGAGTCGTAATAAATCGTAGCAATCGGCCCAATCAACAAGCCAGACACCGCACCAATTGCCGCCGACAAGGTAATGCTGAGGCTGCCCGCAAAGTTGGGGCTGATGCCCACGAGGCGCGCGCCGGTGCGGTTAGCGGCGGTGGCGCGCAACGCCTTGCCAAACAAAGTGAATTTAAAAAACAAGCCCATCGCAATCACCAGAAAAATGGTGAACGCATAAACCAGCAAACTCTGTCCGGAAATGCTGACCGAACCTATGGTGAACGATTCACTGGTGAACGCGGTGGTGCGCACACCTTCAGCGCCGAAAAACAGCAGGCCCAAACCAGTCAACACGAAATGCACAGCGACCGACACGATGAGCAAGGTCAAGACGGTTGCACTCGCGATCGGTTGGAACGCTAATCGATACACCGCCGGCCCCATCGCGGTCACCGCAGCAATGGTGGCTAACACCTGAATTGCGAACGACATTTGCGCAGACGCAACACCCCACACCAGCAACGCGGCCAGTGCTGCGGGCAAACTGGTGCCTGCCATCGAGCGCAGCATGCGCTTTGGCTCGCGCCACAGGCTCAGCACATCGGCGAACGCGGCAACCGCGGCAAGTGCAATCAACAGCCACACCGTGCCGGGCAGTTTGTTTTGCTCAAACGCGGCCAGCGTCAGCGCCGAAAAAACCACGAATTCGCCCTGCGGCACAAAGATCACGCGGGTGACGGCAAATACGAGCACCAAAGCCAGCGCGAGCAGGCAATAAATGGAGCCGTTAGTCAGGCCGTCCTGCGTCAGCAGCGCGGCGATGGTTGCATCCATCTGGGGTTAACTTTCGTCGAACACGACTGTAAAGATCACAAAAAAGCGGGCCAGGAATCGCGTCCCGCCCGCTTCATTTTGACTGCTTGCTAGCTGACTACTTCGTGATCAACCACTTACCGTCTTTAATCGTCATCATCATGCGACCACGATTATCAAGGCCGTTGTGGTCGCCGGGCGACATGGTGAACACGCCGTGTACGCCAACCACATCCTTGACGTTTTCAAGCGCGGTGCGCAATGCCACGCGAAACTCTTTAGTGCCAGGCTTGCCCGCCTTCAGCGCTTCCGGCACGGCTTTGTTAAGCAGCGTGAATGCATCAAACGCGTGGCCACCGAACGTTGAACGTGGGCCGAATTTCGCCTCGTACGCTGTGACATATTCTTTGGCGACTTTTTTCACCGGATTGCTATCGGCCAACTGCTCATACACCAACATTGGGCCCGCCGGAAGAAACGCGCCGTTGGCATCTTTTCCCATCACGCGCAAAAAGTCCGAGTTTGCAACACCGTGCGTCTGATAAATTTTGCCCTTAAAACCACGGGCAACCAATTCTTTATGTGGCGTCGCGGCCGGCGTGCCAGAGCCCGCAATTAAGATGGCTTGCGGGTTCGCTGCCACCAGTTTGAGCACTTGCCCAGTGGTGCTGGCGTCGGTCCGATTAAAGCGTTCCTCGGTCACCATTTTGATACCGGCCGTTGCCGCCGAGCGGCGCATTTCTTGCAACCAGCCTTCGCCGTACGCATCATTAAAACCGATAAATCCGATTGAAGTGACGCCGTTGGCTTTCATGTGCACGGCAATCGCATCGGCCATCAGCGAATCGCTCTGCGGCGTCTTGAACACCCAGCGCGCTTTGGGGTTGCTCTGGTCAACAATACGGCCCGATCCGCCCATCGAAATATTCGGTGTTTCACCGTCGGCGACCACGTCAGTAATCGCCAATGAATTTGGGGTGGTGGTCGATCCGATAATCACATCGACCTTGTCTTCCGAAATTAATTTTTTCGCGTTGGTGACCGCTTTGGTGGTGTCCGAAGCGTCGTCGAGCACGATGTAGGTCACCGTTTGTCCCGCTATCGTTTTTGGCAGTAATTCAAACGAGTTTTTCTCGGGTATGCCAAGGGACGCCGCTGGCCCGGTGGCAGAAACCGTGACACCCACTTTGATTTGAGCCTGAGCTGCTGACGCGATCAATATTGCGGCTACAGCCGCAGAAACGAAACGAAGAACCATAGAACCTCCTTGTGATTTGCCACTGCGCTTGCGCCGCTCTCCGGCCCACAAACGCATCAATATTTAAGTTTAACCGCGTCAAAAAACAAAACCGACCACTTGGTCGGTTTTATTTTCAAAGCAAGGGTTTTTACTTTTTAAGGCTGTCGCGTATTTCGCGCAATAACAAAACGTCTTCCGGCACCGCTGCAGGGCCCGCTACCGGCGCAGTCTTTTTCATCCTATTGATCGCTTTCACCATCAGAAAAACGATCCACGCAAGAATGATGAAGTTGATCAGTACAGTAACAAAATTTCCCCAGGCAAAGGTTGCTATGCCGGCTTTTTTCAGGTCCGCCAGCGTAGTGAGTCGGTTGGGATTGTCGCCCAGCACAATCATCATATTGGAGAAGTCGAGCCCACCAAAGATTCTGCCCACGATTGGCATGATGAGATCGCCCACAATTGAATCAACGATCTTGCCGAACGCGGCGCCAATGATGACGCCAACAGCCAGATCCATCACGTTGCCTTTGAGCGCAAAGGTCTTGAATTCGTCCATGATTGCCATTAAAAGACTCGCTAACTAATTTAAATTTTGAAACCAACGACTAAGCACACTAAATGGCCGCGTCACCCGTTTCACCGGTTCGAATTCGCATCACCTGCTCCACATTCGAAACGAAAATCTTTCCGTCCCCGATCTTGCCGGTGCGCGCCGCCTTGACGACTGCCTCAATCACGCGATCTACATCCTGATCCGCGACGATCAACTCAACTTTGGTCTTGGGCAAAAAATCCACCACGTATTCAGCACCGCGATACAGCTCAGTATGCCCACGCTGCCGGCCGAACCCCTTAACCTCGGTCACCGTCAAGCCGGTAATTCCAGCCTCAGCCAACCCCTCACGTACTTCATCAAGTTTGAACGGCTTGATGATCGCTTCCACTTTTTTCATGTTGTCTCCTTACGTCTTGGCAATACTTGTTACTGGTCAACAGTATGCCAGACGAGTTGGGCCGACAGAAGCGCCTGTCCGTATCCTAGCTTTTGCGCACCCGCAGCAACACTGGCTTCGCGGGCTTCCAGTCAAAGGATGTCGGGAACGACTGCCGTCACTTCGATCTCAACCTTTGCGCGCAGCTCAACCAAACGCGACACCTCAACGCAGCTCATGGTGGGGAAGTTGCGACCGATGACTTCGCGATAAACCGCGCCCAACTCTTTCAGGCGCAGCACATATTCATCGCGATCAACGATGTACCAAGTCATGCGCACCATGTGCTCGGGTAGAGCGTTGGCTTCGCGCAGAACGGCCACGACGTTGATCAAGGCCTGCCGCGTTTGCGCAATGAAGTCATCGCTTGCAAATTGCTGCTGCCCGTTCCAGCCGATCTGACCGCCCACAAATACCAGCGTGCCCTTGGCGGCAATTCCGTTTGCGTAACCCTTGGGAGGCAGCCATTCGGCGGGTTGCAGTAATTTCATTTCGAGGTGTCCGCAGTTTGCATTTGGCGTAGTCGATGCCGCTGCAGTTTGCCGCTTTCAGTGCGCGGCAAGCTGGCGACAAATTCAATGTGTCGGGGGTATTTGTAAGGAGCAATCTGTGCCTTCACAAATTCCTGAAGCATGACCTTTGTGGCGACATCAGCAACTTGGTCAACCTTGAGCACCACGAACGCTTTAACGATCATGCCGCGCTCCTCGTCTGCGCGACCAATGACCGCACACTCAGCCACTGCTTGGTGCTGCAACAAACAATTTTCAACCTCTGGTCCCGCCACGTTGTAGCCTGCGGTGATGATCATGTCGTCGTCACGCGCCTGATAGAAAAAGTAGCCGTCTGCGTCCATCACAAACGCGTCACCGGGATAATTCCAGCCGTTCTTTACGTATTTTTTTTGCCGCGGTTCATCGAGATACTTGCAGCCGGTGGGGCCGATTACGGCCAGCTTGCCGACGCTTCCCGGTGGCAAAGGGTTGCCTTCGTCGTCGACGACTTGGGCGCGATAACCGGGCACCACTTTTCCGATGGCACCGCGCCGAACCTCGCTTCCGGCGCTCGAAATAAAAATGTGAAACATCTCGGTCGCCCCGATGCCATCGACCAGTTCGATGCCTGTGGCCTGCTTCCACAGCTGTCTTGTGGCGTCGGGCAACCCCTCGCCTGCACTCACACAAATTCGCAAAGTCGGCATCGGCGTTGTCTCGGCAACTGCTGCCATGCGTCGGTAGAACGTTGGCGCGGTGCAGCAGATGGTCGCACCCGCCGTATTGATGGTGTTGATCATTGACTCCGGGCTTAAGCCGGCGTCGGCGAAATAAACGCTGGCACCGGCGCGCATCGGAAACAGCAGCATGCCACCCAAACCAAAGGTAAACGCCAGCGGCGGAGAACCGATAACAATGTCGTCAGCGGTCGCTTTCAGTACGTGTCGCGGCCATGTTTCGCAAGCGGCAAGCAGGTCGCGATGCGTGTGCAGCGCGGCCTTGGGTGCGCCCGTGGTGCCGCTGGTAAATGCCATTAAGGCGATGTCGTCCGCATCGGTGATGGCTGCCGGACAGTCGGTGCGCTTAAGTTGCGCCGCGGCGGCCAACGCGTCAAACGTCAACACGTTGGTCAACACAGGGCACAGCGTTTGCGCAGTTTGAAGATCAGCCAGCAGCGCCGTTGCGCACAGCGCGTGGCTAATCTGTCCCTTACGGACGACGTCAGTGAGCTCGCGCGCGCGCAACAACGGCATGCTCGCCACCGCAACCAACCCGGCTTTCACGACTGCCAGCCACGCGATGGCCATATCGATACTGTTGCCACCCCGCAGCAACACCCGGTTGCCGGATATAAGTCCGATGTCCTCGATCAGCACCCGTGCCCGCTGATTCACTTGGTCAAGCACCTCTGAGTAGGTGAGCGACTGGCGTGCATCGCGCAACAAAATACGCTGCCCGTTGCCGTTGACGATATTGCGATCAAGCAGTTCCACAATCGCATTGAGTTGGTCGGGAAACTGCAACTCCGGCAACTCAAAAATCAGTTGCGGCATGTCCTCCGGTGCTGGCATGCGGTCGTGAACAAATCGATCAATCTGCGTTGTCATAGCGACCCTTCCGAAGAAAACCCTATGCTGCGCGGAGCGCAACCGATGCGTGTCACGTTTAGCCTTTAGCCAACAAAACCTTACTGGCTAAAAATACTAGTTAATTGCCTTTAAAAACCGGCTTCTGCTTCGCCGCGAACGCATGAAACGCGCGATGAAAATCCTGCGTCTGCATGCAGATGGCCTGGGCTTGCGCCTCTGCCTCAATGGCCATATCAATGCTCATTGACCATTCTTGATGCAACATGGTTTTGGTCATGCTGTGCGCAAAGTTGGGTCCTGCCGCCAGTGTCTCAGCCAATGTCTGCGCGGCTGAATTCAACGCAGCCGGCTCATACAGTGCATTGAAAAATCCCCACGCTAATGCTTCGTCGGCAGTCATCAAACGGCCAGTGAGCAACAGCTCGGCAGCGCGGCCCTGCCCGATCACGCGCGGCAGCAGCGCGCAGGCGCCCATGTCGGCCCCGGCCAAGCCCACGCGCGAGAACAGAAATGCGGTTTTGGCGTGTGGCGTGCCCAGCCGCATATCACTCGCTAGCGCCATCATGGCACCTGCACCGGCGCAAATCCCGTCGACCGCGGCGATCACTGGCTGCGGGCAGGTTTTGATCGCCTTGACCAGATCACCGGTCATGCGGGTGAATGCCAACAGCTCCGGCATAGACATTTTGGTGAGCGGGCCAATGATTTCGTGCACGTCGCCACCGGAACAAAAATTGCCACCTTCGCCGGAAATAATTACCGCCTTGATGTCCGTCGCATAGACGAAATCACGAAATAAATTGCGCAACTCGGCGTAAGAATCAAAGGTCAGTGGATTCTTTTTTTCCGGGCGATTAAGCGTGACATGGGCGATGCGTCGTTCGCCCTCGCCGGTGACGTTGAGGCGAAAGTGTTTCGCTACAACGTTCGCCATCGGCCGAAACGCGTTTGCCATTGGATTGCCTGCCATCATGCTGGTGCCTCGTTTGAATTCATATGTTGTTTCACTTTGCCAAGCAATTTGTGCAGGGTGGCGACTTCGCGCTCACTGAGCCCGGCAAGTGCGTCGACGATCCAGCCCTCATGCACTTCTGCCATGTCGGCAAATGCTTTGCGGCCCGCGGCAGTCAGGCGAATGCACAGCGCACGGCGATCGTTGGCCACAGCAGTACGTTCAACGAAACCTTCCGCTTCAAGCTGATCGGTGATGCCGGTGACGTTGCCGCCGGTGACCATCATTCGTCGTGACAGTTCATTCATCTTGAGCCCTTCAGGTGAACGCTCCAGTTGCGCCATCAAGTCAAAACGCGGCAACGTCGTTGCAAACTTTTCACGCAAGCCGCTACGCACGCGCTGCTCAATCAATTGGCTGCAGGTCAGCATGCGCAACCACAAGCGCAGTGCGTCATGATGCTGCTCGTGAGCGCGAGCTTCTAAATCCATCGCATGGCCCCCGTCTCGTCGCCTCGCCTTGGGCAGGAAAGAATGAAGGAAATGATTAACGCTATAGCCGCCTCGGAGCCTTCACTACGCTTAAGAAAAAACGCTGCGTTCATCATTGCTCTATCTGCTTCGCAGCAACTTCTGCAGCACTTAAAGCAGTCATCGCAACCGATTTCTCTTTCGCCACGTTGCGATAAAGCTGATCGCGCCCACTTAAATATTGCTTGGGCCACGCGATGGCGGTAGCGCCAAGTTTTGCCGCTTCGTGCAGGGTCCACGCGGCGTCCGCTAGATGCGGCCGCGCAATGGCGCACAGATCAGCGCGACCGGCCGCGATGATGCTGTTGACGTGATCGGCCTCAGTGATTGCGCCCACTGCAATGGTGCGAATGCCGACCTCGTTGCGAATGCGATCAGCGAACGGCGTCTGGTACATACGCCCATAAATCGGTTTGGCATCGCGCGTCGTTTGACCGGAGGAAACGTCGATGAAATCGGCACCGGCTTCCTTAAATAATCGCGCCACGATGATCGCATCGTCGACCGTGTTGCCACCCGGGGCCCAATCATGCGCCGAGATGCGCACGCTCATCGGCAAATGCTCGGGCCAAACAGCACGCACCGCTCTAAAAACCTGTAGCGGATAGCGGCAGCGCGCCTCGATACTGCCGCCGTATTCGTCCGTTCGCATGTTGGTCAGCGGACAGATAAAGCTCGACAGCAAATAGCCGTGCGCGCAGTGCAGTTCCAGCCAGTCAAAGCCAGCTCGCGCTGCGCGCTCAGTCGCTGCAACAAAAAGTGCGGTGACTGCGCGCATGTCGTCTTCAGTCATCGCCTTCGGAACCTGATTCTGCGGCCCGAACGCAATGGCGCTTGCGGCCAGCAGTGGCCAGTTGCCCTCGGTCATGGGCTCATCGGTGGTCTCCCAGCCCAGCTGCGTAGAACCCTTCGGCCCGCTGTGGCCGATCTGCATACCGATTTTGGCGTGGGTCGACGCATGCACAAAATCGACGATGCGCTGCCATGCCAACATCTGCGCGTCGTTCCACAGACCGGCACAGCCGGTGGTGATGCGACCGTCGGGGGACGGGCAAGTCATCTCGGCGAACACCAGCCCCGCTCCGCCCAACGCGCGCGCTCCTATGTGCACGAGATGGAAGTCGCCGGGCACGCCATCTACGGCGGAATACATAGCCGTGGGTGAGACCACAATACGATTGGCCAGCGTGATGCTGCGTGCGGCAAGTGGCAGCAACATAGGCGGCACGCCAACATCCGTTCGCCCTGAGCGCAGCGAAGGGTTTGATTGCGCCGTTGAGCCATCAGCCCCTTCGCTGCGCCCAGGCCGAACGGGAAATTTGTCCGCTGCGGAATCCATTGCCGTAGCTGAAACGACGACACGATTGGCCAGCATGATGCTGCCTGCGGTAAGTGGTAACAGCATAGGCGGCGCGCCAACATCCGTTCGCCCTGAGCGTAGCGAAGGGTTTGACTGCGGCTCCGAGCCATCAGACCCTTCGCTGCGCTCAGGGCGAACGGGAAATTTGTCCGCTGCGGAATCTATTGCGGTGAGAGATCTGGCCCCTGCGAAATCCATTGCCGTGGCTGAAACGACGACACGGTTGGCCAGCGTGATGCTGCCTGCGGTCAGTGGTAGCAACGTAGGCACCGCGCCCCTATCCGTTTGCCCTGAGCGCAGCGAAGGGTTTGACTGCGTCGCTGAGTCATCAGACCCTTCGCTGCGCTCAGGGCGAACGGGAGATTTGTCCACCGCGGAATCTATTGCGGTGAGAGATCTGGCCACTGCGAAATCCATTACCGTGGCTGAAGCGACGTCACGGTTGGCCGGCGTGATGCTGCCTGCGGTAAGTGGTAGCAACGTAGGCGGCGCGCCCCTATCCGTTTGCCCTGAGCGCAGCGAAGGGTTTGACTGCGTCGCTGAGCCATCAGACCCTTCGCTGCGCTCAGGGCGAACGGGAAATCTGGCGTGATTCTGCGCCAACCACCGCTCATAGCCGCCCAGCCACTCAGCATCCCGAGCGCGCAAATTCTCGTGACTGATCCGCTGCGAACGAGTCAGCAATGAATATGCAAACTGCTCTACCTCCATCGCGGTATAGCGATTGACGTTCTCGAACCACTCGGTTGAATTGCGCGCTGCATTTTGAATCTTCAACACCTCAACCGAACGCACCGCTTGGTAATCCGCAAGCGTTGCGCGTAAATCATGTTCGCCATATTTCGCGAACGAACGTGTCAATTCGATGGCATCTTCCAACGCCAGCTTGGTCCCAGAGCCAATAGAAAAGTGTGCCGTATGCGCCGCGTCGCCCATCAACACCACCGGCGTCGCAGCATTCCATTTGACCCATGATTTACAAATCACGCGCGGAAAACGAATCCAGTTCACCGAGCCGCGCAGATGCGTCGCGTTGCTCATGAGGGCATGGCCATCAAGATATTTGGCAAACAATTTTTCGCAGAAGGCAATTGCCTGCGGCTGCTCCATCGCGTCCAGCCCGTGCGCCTTCCACACCGCCTCGGGCGTCTCCACGATGAACGTGGATGTGGTGTCGTCGTACTGGTAGGCGTGCGCCTGAAACCAGCCATGCTCGGTCTGCTCGAAGGCAAAGGTAAATGCGTCAAAGGTCTTGTTGGTGCCCAGCCACACGAAGCGGCAGTCACGCAAATCGATGTCCGGCTGATAGGTATCGGCGTAACGCGTACGGAT
Organism: Burkholderiales bacterium; assembly: GCA_014378555.1. GTDB lineage: Bacteria > Pseudomonadota > Gammaproteobacteria > Burkholderiales > Casimicrobiaceae > Casimicrobium. The sequence goes on from JACMNN010000061.1 coordinate 14,003, forward strand.
GCGGCTGTTCAGCCCGTCCGACGCGATCACTAGGTCGGCCGCGAACTCGGCCGCCATCGCTTGGTCATCGGTCACGTCCTGCTCAAACGTCAGCTCCACGCCTAAATCTAGGCAACGCTGTTGCAGGATATTCAGCAGCCGCTTGCGGCCAATGCCACAAAAGCCATGCCCGCCCGATCGCACTGTGCGCCCGCGAAAGTGCACATCAATGTCGTCCCAATGATTAAACGCATCGCCAATCTGCGCGGCGGTAACCGGGTCAGCGATCTGCAAATTGCCCAGCGTCTGATCAGAAAAAACAACGCCCCAACCAAAGGTGTCAAACGGACGATTGCGCTCGGCCACGCGAATAACGTTGCCAGGATTTTGCAACTTCATCAGCAGCGCGAAGTACAGGCCCGCTGGACCACCACCGATGCACAAGATTCGCATGCCGCGTCGCCTTGATCCGCTATTTATATGATCTGCGAATTATTTAGGTTTAAAGCAGTTGAGTCAATATTGTTTTCAAACTTGGCACGGCCGGTATCTAGCGGCGTCTGTTGCGCCTTGCTATGTGGCGAGAAAATTCAACATTCACGCAAGTTTGGCGTGCTTGCGGTGGTTACTTCGTTTTCAATTTAGCCGCGCTACCGCAGCAACCGCGCCAATAATCCCGATAAACTACACACTATGAGTCCGACCCTTAAAGCACATCTCGTTCACGCCATGCAAAGCGTCGCAACGCTCGAGCTCGCAATAGTTTTTGGCTCAGTGGCGAGTGGTAATGCGCGTCCTGACAGCGATATCGACGTCGCGGTGCGCTACAAAAACGCGCTTGATGTGGCGCAAAAAATAGCGCTAATCGACGCGCTCGCGTCAGTCACCGGGCGCGCGGTTGACGTGATTGACTTGCGCGTAGCCGGGCCGATTGTGGCCCGCGAAGCATTGACTAACGGAAGACGTTTATTTGGTTCAGATGAAGTATGGGCGGCGCAGGTTTTGCGCACGCTGATCGATTACGCTGATTTCGCGCCGCTAATCGAGCGAACGCTTCGCGAAAGGCGGGAAGCATGGATGCAGACGTAGTTGCAGCAAAGCTCGAGTCGCTGCGTCGCTGTGTGGCACGCGTCGAGGCGCGCTGCCCAGCGACGGTCGACGCCCTAACCACCGATCTCGATGCACAGGACATCATCGCCCTTAATTTGAGCCGTGCGGTACAACTCTGCGTCGATTTGGCGCTACATCGCTTATCGACGTCTGGAGCCACGGCCCCGGCCACGATGGGCGGGGCGTTCGACGCCCTCGTCCCTGTTGGCACCATTACCGCAGCGCTTGCGGGTCGGATGAAAAGCGCCGTTGGTTTTCGGAATCTTGCTGTGCATCAATATGAAGCGATGGACTGGGCCATCGTGCATGCCATCTGCACCGAGCATCTTGGCGATTTTCGGGAGTTTGCGAAGCTCGTAGGCTAGGTTGACACCCAGCGAGCCGCTTCAGCCGAAATCGCTGGGTTCGCCAACCCAGCCTACACGCTGATGCATCACGAGTGAGAACCTTACGCCGCTACAAGACCTGCAGCACTACCCCTGTTCCTATGTCTCGACCCTCCCAAACAGAGAATGACGTGCCAACGGGAAAGTGTTGAAAAGCCAGTTCAGGGACAAGGAATTGAACGCCGAAAATCCCGCTGTTACCACCAGGCTCTAGGCATGTCGAAGTTGGAATGACCCAGCGAACCGAGAACGATCCTGCGGGCACAGAAAATACGCCGCTACATACGCCCGACGCAATTGCGGACAGCCGTCCGCCCGCGCCTGAGGGGGACAACGTAATTTCCACAACAATTTCATCCAGCGTGTTCGCAGCCACCCCTACTCGCGCCAGCCACTAGTAATCGGATAACGCCAGTCCCGCCCATACGCACGCGCCGTTACACGCGGCCCGACCGGTGCCTGTCGCCGCTTGTATTCGTTGATGCGCAGCAGCCGCACCACCTTGTCGACGTCCGCTGCGGGCAAGCCCTTCGCTTTAATATCGGCTGCCGAGAGGTTGTGCTCCATGTAGAGCGACATGATCTCGTCCAAGATCGGGTACTCGGGTAGCGAGTCTTGATCGGTTTGGTCGTTTCTCAGTTCGGCCGACGGCGCCCGCGTGATGACGCGCTCGGGAATCACCCGGCCAAGCGTATTGCGATAGTTGGCAAGCTCGTACACCAGCTCTTTGTCGCAATCCTTGAGCACGCCGAAACCCCCAGCCATGTCGCCGTACAGCGTGGCGTAGCCGGTGGTCATCTCGCTCTTGTTGCCGGTGGTGAGCACTAGGTTGCCGGTCTTGTTTGAGATGGCCATAAGAATGGTGCCGCGAATGCGCGATTGCAGGTTTTCTTCGCTGGCATCTTCCGCGTAGCCCTTGAACTGATCGGCGAGCGCGGCTTCGAACGCAACATAGACTGGCTCAATCGGAATTTCGTCGTAGCGAATGCCCTGAATGCCGGCCATCCAGCGCGCGTCTTCTAAGCTGATGCTGGCATTGAATTTCGACGGCAACATGACGCAGCGCACGCGGTCGCAACCGAGCGCATCGACCGCGATGGCGAGCACCACGGCCGAGTCGATGCCGCCCGACAAGCCCAGCACAATGCCGGGAAAGCGGTTTTTGTTGATGTAGTCCTTCACTGCAAGAACCAGCGCGGCATACACGTCGGCAGCCGTTGACGGTGGCGTGTTGTAGCGGACGGGTTTCGGCGCGTTGCCATCAAACTCGACCACCGCCGTAACCTCAACAAAGCCCGGCAAACGCTGCGTGACCTCACCTTCGCCGTTCATCACAAACGACTGACCGTCGTAGACAATTTCGTCCTGTCCGCCGACCAGATTGCAGAAGATAACCGGCAAGCCCTGCTCCGCAGCACGTTCGCGACAGGCCGCCTCGCGCGCCGCCAGATGCTCGGCGTCGTATGGCGAGCCGTTGATCACGGCCAGCACCTCTGCGCCTGCCTCGCGGGCAAGAGCGGCCGCACGCGGCAGCCACACGTCTTCGCAAATCAGCACGCCAACGCGAACGCCGCCCGCCTCAAACACCGTCGCGCTGTTGCCGTGCTCGAAGTAACGCTTATCGTCAAACACCGAATAGTTCGGCAAATCCATTTTGCGATAAATCGCCTCGATTTTGCCGCCGCGCAGCACTACGGCGGCGTTGTAAAGCCCCGTTTCATCGCGCCACGGCGTGCCGACGATGGCCGCTAATTTAGGCGGAAGCTTTGCGGCTAGTGCTTCGACCTCGGCTTTGCATGCAGCGATGAACGCTGGGCGCAGCAGCAGGTCCTCCGGTTGATAAGAACAGATAGACAGCTCTGGCGTGAGCAGCAAGTCTGCGTTCACCGCCGCTGCAGACTCTGCCGCCGCGAGGATTTTGGCGGCGTTGCCTGTGAGGTCGCCGACCAGGAGATTGAGTTGGGCTATGACTGCTTTCATGCCCTGAATTGTAGGGTGGGAACCTTGCCCGCACTGCGCCGCGGCAAAGGGGCCCGACGTGCCTGACAGGGGCGGTGGCGTGAGGAAACCGATACTTACGGCACAATCTCGCCATGCAAATCGAAGTTGTTGATTCGCTTGCGACCGTAGCGGCGCAAGAATGGGACTGCCTGGTCACCGCTGCCAGTGGCAATATTTTCCTCACCCACGCCTATCTGCACTCGTTGCAGACGACCGGCTGCGTGGGCAAGCGCACCGGGTGGACGCCGCGTCACTTGCTTGCTCGAGACGAAACGCAGAAACTGGTCGGCGCAATGCCGCTGTATTTGAAGACGCATTCTTATGGTGAATACGTGTTTGACTGGGCTTGGGCGGATGCGTATCGTCGGGCGGGAGGTGAGTATTACCCAAAGCTGCTGGCTGCCGTGCCGTTCACGCCGTGCACTGGCCCGCGTGTGTTGGCGGCGGATGACGAGACGCGACTCGCGCTGATGCAAGGTGCGATGGCGTTTGCGCAGCAAAGCGGCGTGTCGAGCCTGCACGTGTTATTTCCACCTGAGCGAGAGGCGTGGTTTTGGCAACAAGCAGGCCTCATGCTGCGCCAAGGCGTGCAGTTTCACTGGGAAAATCAGGGCTTCGCAAATTTTGATGCGATGTTGGCGACCATGACCCACGACAAACGCAAACGCGTCAAACAGGATCGTCGTTATGTGGCTGAAGCGGGCGTGAGCTGGCGCGTGTCGCGTGGCGCGGCGATCACGGCGGAAGATTGGGCATTCTTCTATCGCTGTTATGACGGGACTTATCGCGCCCACATGTCCACCCCCTATTTGTCGCCTGAATTTTTCGGCCACCTCGGACAAGACTGCGGCGATGCAGCGGTGATGTTCGTCGGCCAGCGCGATGGTTTGCCGTTGTGTGCATCGCTTTGTGTGGCGAGTGGGGAGAGCGTATTCGGTCGCTACTGGGGCACGCTGGAACCGCTCAAATCGCTGCATTTTGAGGCGTGCTACTACCAGCCGATTGATTGGTGCATCGCGCACGGCTACAAACGATTTGAAGGCGGCGCACAAGGCGCGCACAAGCTGGCGCGCGGGTTGCTGCCAACGGCAACGCATTCGGCACACTGGTTGGCCGACCCACGATTTTCTGATGCAGTAAATGACTTTCTAGCGCGAGAGACAGTGGGCGTGGCGCACACCTTAGAGGAGTTGGGCGAGAGTTCTCCGTTCAAGGTATCCGAAGTCCCTCTCCCGCAAGCGGGAGAGGGTGCCGAAGGCGGGTGAGGGCGATCGCAAATACTTCACTTGTTTAAGCGCGCGCAAATGCAACCGCCCTCACCCCAACCCTCTCCCGCGCTGCGGGAGAGGGAGCTAAACAGCAGCCCCGCAACCGATGAGAGTTTTCTACACTGACCATTTCGTATTGCCGCTGCCCGACGGTCATCGCTTTCCGATGCAAAAATACTCGCTGTTGCGCGAAGCCGTGCAAGCCTACGCGTCGCATTCGCTCGAAGAAGCGCCGGCAGCACATGACGAGCAACTACTTCTGGTGCATGACGCAGCCTACATCGAACGCATGTCAAACGGCGGGCTCAGTGCCACAGAAATCCGTCAAATCGGCTTTCCTTGGAGCGCGCCAATGGCTGAGCGCGCGCGGCGATCCGCCGGCGCAACCATTGTCGCCGCGACCGCTGCCTTGCATGAACGCTGCGCGATCAATCTTGCTGGCGGCACCCACCACGCGTTTGCCGATCATGGCGAAGGCTTTTGTTGCTACAACGATGCTGCTGTAGCCGCCCGCGTTTTGCAACGTGACCACGACCTGCAACGGGTGCTGATTTGCGACCTTGACGTGCATCAGGGCAACGGCACCGCGAGCATCTTTCGCGATGACGATTCGGTGTTCACGTTTTCAATGCACGGCGCGCGCAATTACCCGGTGCGCAAGGAAACCAGCGATCTCGACCTAGAGCTACTCGACGGTTGCGACGACGCGACCTATCTGGCCGCGCTGCACACGCATCTGCCGCAAATCATCCATCGCTTTCAACCGCAAGCAATGATTTATCTCGCAGGTGCCGACCCATACGAAGGCGACCGCTTGGGCCGGTTAAAACTTACTAAAGCTGGCCTCGCCGCACGCGACCGCTTCGTGCTTGAACTGGCCCGCGACAACGCAGTGGCGGTAGCGGTGACCATGGCAGGCGGCTATGCTCACGATGTTGCCGACATCGTCGACATTCATTTCAACACCGTACGCACCGCCTTCGAGGTTTTCGCATGAATTCTGACGCTCCTATCCTGCTTGCCCCCCACCCCACGCTCGCAGGCGTATCCACCCTCACACTGAATCGGCCAGCAGCGCTCAACGCGCTCAATCAGGCAATGACCGCAGCCTTTGTTACACTGATCCAGCAGGTGGCAGCCGACACCAGCATTCGCGTGCTGATCGTGCAGGGTGCGGGCGATCATTTCATGGCCGGCGGCGACATTAAGGGCTTCGTGACCACGCTGGAATCAACCGGGCCGGAGAGGAAGCAGCACTTCATCGACATGATTCACGTTCTGCATGGCGCCGTTGAACTGATGCAGCGCATGGACGTGATCACGGTGTCGAAAGTGCACGGTGCGTGCGCCGGATTTGGCATGAGCCTAGCCATTGGTTGTGACCTGACCATTGCCAGCGACGACGCCTACTTTGCCACCGCTTACAAAGCCATCGGTCTCACGCCGGACGGCGGGCAGTCGTACTTTTTGCCGCGCCTGGTCGGCATGAAAAAGGCGATGGAACTCACCTTACTTTCTGAGCGCATCAAGGCCGATGAAGCGATGCGCTTGGGATTTGTCAACAAAGTCGTGCCGCTAGCCGACCTTAACGCCACGGTGGACAAAATTGCTCAGCAGATCTCCCGCAGCGCACGCGGCTCGATGAGTGGCGCTAAACGCTTGATTAGCACGTCGCTTTCGCACACCATGAGCGAGCAGTTAAACGCCGAAGCTGAGAGCTTTTCGTCGTGTGCGTCGAAGCCTGATTTCGTTGAAGGCATTAATGCGTTCATCGAAAAACGGCACGCGAAGTTCGAGTAAAAATCGGGCGCCGCTTACACCCAAACTGCTGCTTAAAATCGCTCATGGAGCTCGCAGCCCGCGATCAGCTAAATCTTGGCAATCGCAGTGCCGTAGCCGAGCTTGGTGCCTCGCGCCATTAGAGACGCGTGGCTTCCGGCCTAGAGTCACCCCGGCGAAGACCGGTGCGAAACGACGAAAGCAGGAATAGACCTGCGTCTCCCTAACGATAATGTCCGTGCCGTTCCAGCATTTCGATTTTGTAGCCATCGGGGTCTTGGATGAAGAAAAATCGCGCGAGCAATTCGTCACCGCGCTTGAACTCTTTGACCGCTGCGCATTCGTAGCCTGCCGCTGTTAGCGCGGCATGTTTGGCCACGGCATCGGCCACCACCACGCCGATGTGCCCATAACCCGTGCCATGGGTGTAGGCCTCAGTACGACCCTTATTAAGCGTTAGTTCGATTTCAAAATCGTTTTCGGCGTTCTTTAAATACACCAGCGCGAAATCGGGGAAATCGAGCCGGTGCGTTTCTTTAAGGCCCAGCACAGCTTCGTAAAATTTCATCGATTTTTCTAGATCCATGACGCGAATCATGCTGTGAATTATTTTTTCCATAACGACGTTTTCTTCTCTAATTTGACCTATTGCGTACGCGCCTGCAACGCGACCACGGTGGTGCCTACGGTCGCAGGTTTGCGCGCCACCGACTTTGACTCTTCTATGTTTCGCCGCAAATAGCGCATGCAAGTAACACGCAAAAACGAGGTGAAATTGGGCACCTCGTTGCGCTGCGTCATGATTTCATCGTGAAACTGCACGATGAGTCCGTTAGTGGTGCGACCCTCGCTCAATGCCATCTCGGCGAGCACGTCCCACACCATGTTCTCCAGCCGAATGCTGGTGAGCACGCCGTGAATGCGCAGCGTTCGCGATCGCGATTCATACAAAATCGGATCTGCCTTTACAAAGTAATCACACATAGTGTCCCCTTAGTTATGCGCTGAACCGCGTCGTTGAGCGGTCGGCTATTGTCGAATCCTACAACGCTTTGGTCACCATTTGCGCAGCGATGTAATCGGCTTGCCGAATCGCTAGCGTAACAATGGTGAGGGTTGGATTTTCCGCTCCACCCGTGGTGAACTGACTGCCATCGCTGATGAACAGATTATTGATGTCATGAGTCTGCCCGTAGCCATTGCACACACTGGTTGCTTTGCTGGCGCCCATCCGGCAGGTGCCCAAGTTGTGCGTCGACGGATAGGGTGGCGTGCGAATGGTGCGCACTGCGCCTGCCGCCTTATAAACGTTTTCACCGGCGGTAAAGGCATGTTCGCGCATCGCCAGATCATTGGCATGATCGTCGTAATGCACGTTGGGTATGGCGCTGCCCCACTTGTCTTTTAGCGTGGCGTTAAGCGTGACTCGATTGCTTTCTCGTGGCATGTCTTCACCCACAATCCACATGCCGGCGAGATTGGTATAGCTGTCCATCCACCAAGAAAAATCTTTGCCCCAGCCACCCGGATTGAGAAACGCCGCCATGAACGGTACGCCGAGCGACAAGGTTTCAAGTTCGTAGCCGCCAACGAAACCGCGCTTCGGATTGTTGCCCGCCTCGTCACGCACAATACCCGCCATGGTGGTGCCACGATACATGTGCACGGGGTCTTTGAATGCCCCGTAGACCGAAGCCGTCAGATGGCGCATGTAGTTACGACCGACCTGACCCGACGAATTGGCCAGACCATCGGGGAACATTTTTGAAGCCGACAGTAACAGCAGCCTAGGTGACTCAATTGAGTTACCGGCGACACACACAATGCGCGCTTTTTGGCGTTGCTCTTTGCCGTCGCGATCAAAGTAGACGACGCCGTTGACCTTGCCGGCCACGTCGTGTTCGATGCGCGTCACGTGCGACTCAGGACGTAAATCGATGTTGCCAGTCGCCTCAGCTTTGGGCAGCTCGGTGTACAGCGTGCTCCATTTTGCGCCGCTCTTGCAACCCTGGAAACAAAAGCCCATTTGCAGGCAGCGGCCACGATCATCACGCGGCTGGCTGTTGATGGCCATGTTGCCGGTGTGCACTTCTTTGTAGCCGAGCTTTGTCGCACCCGCATGCAAAACTTTGAAGTTGTTATTGCCCGGCAAGCCAGCAATACCGTTGGTGCGTGTCACGCCCATTTTGTCTTCAGCTTTGGCGTAGTAAGGCTCGAGATCTTTTAGTGTGATCGGCCAGTCTTCAAGGTTTGCCCCTTTTAGTTCGCCGTATACCGTTTTGGCGCGGAACTCATGCGCCTCAAGCCGCAGCGAAGCGCCCGCCCAGTGGGTGGTGGTGCCGCCGACGGTTTTACAGATCCACGCCGGTAAATTTGGAAAGTCTTTTGCGATGCGCCACGAGCCTGACGTTGTGCGATTATCAAGCCACGCCAATTGGCCAAACGATTTCCATTCGTCGTTGATAAACGAGGCAGGCGACTGCAACGCACCCGCCTCCAAGACCACCACTTTGACGCCCTTTTGACAGAGCTCGTTGGCCAGCGTGCCGCCGCCTGCACCAGAACCGATGATGACGACCGCGGCTTCGTCAGAACTAATTTTTGCCATGATGTTTCACTCCTGAATTGCTAACGATTTGAACTAAGGTTTGCAGCCGTACTAGCCCATGTAGGGCGCGGGACTGTCGGCCGCAGACGGCTCGGGTAACCATTTCAAATCCTGAAATCCACGGGTGATATAGCCGCCCTTGTCCCATGACACGCCGGGGTAGCCGAACGCCGCGTAGGCCATATCGTTGTCGTACAGCGAGGTGACGCATTGACCGCGTACCGTGTTGAAAAAAGGCGTGCCTTCGATGGCTTTCACAGCTGCCTCTTTTTTGGCATCGGCAGCGGTGGCGAAATTTCCGTCACAGGCTTTGTCCAGCGCCGCGATTCCGGCGCGCAACTGCACGGCTGTTGCCGGCGCTCCGCTGGCGGCGCCATCAAGATCTTTCGCCAACAACGCATACACCGCATCCGGTAATTTGCTGTGCGGATAGAGCACTCGCCCAAACTGCATCAGCGTTGTACCCTCCCCTTGCGACAGCGTTTTTAACTCGACCGCCCACACCGGCGACGGCGCGAGCAGGGCAAGTGTGGTGCCTGCTGCCAGCACCCCCATCAACACACCTGAACCCTTCAAAAAATCTCGCCTCGTGAGTGCCAGCTTTTGTTTTGGCACCACCCCCTCTGCATCTTCGCAAGCGCCCAAGATGATCGTCGCATTCGCGATGGCAATCGTTCGCATAATCCACTCCTTATTTACTGATTAAAGTAAGCTGTTTTGTTCTTCTACCCACACGCACGCGCTAGCGTGTGTTGTTGAGTGCGACCAGCGAAGCCTAAGCGAGAAAGATCGACTCAGGGTGTTATGCGGCTACATACTTATTAGGGCTTGTGGAGCACCCCCATGCTTGAATGAAAGCAGATGATTGGGCACGGTTTTGCGGCCTGACAGGACCACCGCCAAAGTTCGCAGAGCATCAAAACTCAACGCGTTGTTTCGCCATCACCCATACCGCCAGCAACCAGCTGCCTGGCGAAAAAACGCAGTGGCTTTCGTCGCGTGACCGTGACGATAGATCGCCGCGCGCGCCACTAAACCGATCAGCAGTTTGAGGATCGGGTGCGCAGAAACATTTGCGACCGAGCGGGCTGAGCGCCCAACACTCGGCACCCAGCATTTACTTAACCGTTGCCTTAATTTCTATCGACGCATACCACGCTGACAAATCGGCAATTTCGTCATCGGTCAGTGGCTTGGCAATGATGGTCATCATTTCATTTTGTCGTTTGCCGCTGCGGTAAGCGCGCAGCTGTTCGCGAACATACATTTCCGGTTGCCCCGCCAGGTTCGGCGCGCCGGGCATTTGGCTTAAACCATTAGAGCCGTGACACACGCTACATACCGCGGCCGCCTTGGACTTGCCCGCCTCGTTCGCCCAGGCATGGATCGGCACCGTCAAGGCGCTGACCAGCATCATATTCAGCAAAAAATGTCGCACTTGACGATTCTCCCAATCAGAATAAAGTCTTGGTTCATAGCTAAAAAAGAGGGGGCCTATTGCCCCCTCATTGTTGTCAGCTGCCGCGGCTATTTGCTATCGTAGCTAATGCGGTAAAGCGCACCCGCAAAGTCGTCCGATACCAAAATCGAGCCGTCAGGCAAGTTGGCCACATCCACGGGGCGACCGCGGTATTGATTGGTCTCAGTATTCAACCAACCATTGGCGAACACCTCGGTTTTGTCCGCTGTACCGTCAGCATTGAGCGACGTATACAAGAGCTGTGCGCCGACCGGCGTGGTGCGATTCCAGGAGCCGTGCTGCGCCGAGAAGAATCCGCCCTGGTACTTCGCTGGGAATTTCTTTCCAGTGTAGAAAGCCATGCCTAAATCCGCCGCGTGTGCGGTGGTTTTAACCTGTGGCTCGGTCATATTCGCGGGCAGCGGGTCTTTGTCATAGCCGTTTTCCGTGATGCGAGTGTCACCCTGTTTAAACGGATAGCCAAAGTGCAGGCCGGCTTTGGTAATGCGGTTGACTTCACCGAGCGGAATATCATCGCCCATACCGTCGGTCTGGTTGTCGGTAAACCACAAGGTGCCGTCTTTTGGGTTGAAGTCGTGGCCAACCGAATTGCGAATACCGCGCGCATAAACCTCGCGCTTACTGCCGTCAAACGGATTCAAGCGAATCATTCCGCCAATGCCCTGTTCGTTATACAACGCGAGTTTCTCGCGCGGCGGCACGTTATGCGGCTGTCCAAGCGAAATGTAGGCTAGGCCGTCGGCGCCAATTCGACAAACGCGAGCTCCGTGGTTAAACGATTCCTCTTCGACTGGGATCAACTTGCCTGCGGGCACCGCCTCGATAACTGCGACATCCGGGCCTTCGTAGAAGAATTCCGCCGCCGGAAAGTTCAACACTCGATTGTGTTCAACGACGACTAAAAAGCCATCCTTGGTCCAGCAAACGCCGTTGGGTTGCACGAATTTGAGTGACGGCGCGAAGGCCTTAACCTCAGTGGCCATGGGTCCGCTATTGCGATTGGTGACGGCCCAAACTGTGGTTTTTCGGGTGCCGACGAACAGCATATTGGTCGACGGCGCGACAGCCATGTGCCGCGCATCCGGAACGATGGCATACAGCTCAATCTTGAAACCTTCAGGCAGTTTGACAAATTTGAGGTTAGCTCGAATAGCGTCGGCATTGGGCCCCGACTGCGGTACTAGCGGCATATTCGGGTCGGTTCCCGAAACCTTCATGGCTTTCAATTTGTCGATGTTTGCTTGACCATAGCTTGCCATTGCCAGCGTGCCGGCAAAGGTGGCCATCATGATCCGTAACGTCAAATGCTTCCGTGACTTCATATCGCGTCTCCTCCTAAGAAAATTGATACTTACTATCCGCAGCTCATCGCGCTGGGTGCTCCCGTGCGGAAGCCAAACCCGGTGCACAACAGTGCATTCATGTTCACACAGAATTTCGATCGTAAGGTGATACAGGGCTACATCACAGCCGTCGAACATTTCATTTAATGATCAGCGCGTTGTTGCCCTGAATAAGCAAATAAGCTTTCGCGCAAGGTTGTAGAAATCGGCGCTTTGGCCGACGTCAACTCGTTGGAATAGAACGCGCTGGTCTAAATTGTGAACGGCACTGCGTTCGTCACCCGCGCCCACCTGATGCGCCGGACGCGCCGTCATGACGCCGCAGCGCTTGGATGCGCGTAACTCGACGGACACCTGCGCTGGGTCGTCCCAGCCCGATCGTCTCGCTTAACGCTAAACGCGAGATTGCAAAAACGACTTCACTACGTCGCGCGCCGGAATGGCGTTGATCGCGCCAAATTGCGTTGTGGTTAGCGCCGCAGCCGCGTTGGCGTAGCGCACTGCATCGAGCAACAATTCGCCCATCGCCAGGCGCGCAATGGTCGCACCTGCAAAGCAGTCGCCCGCTCCTGTTGCGTCGACTGTGTCCACCGAAAACGATGCCATCTGCATCACGTCTGATCCAGCGCCTTGACTGATTTTTACGCCGTCAACGCCGAGCTTGAGCAGCACTACCTGCGCGCCTAGAGCATGCGCCCAGCGAAAAATTTCGTCGTGGTCAGTGACACCAGACAGCGCGCTTGCATCCTCAATCGAGGGAAAGAAAAAATCGGTCAGCGGCAGCACCGCAGCGAGCGCATCACGCGCCTCGTCTACTGTCCATAAACGCGGGCGAAAATTAGCATCGAATGCCGTACTCACGCCGGCCTGACGTGCCACCTGGAACAGTTTTAATGCCGCCGCTCGCGCGCTGGTGGAGATTGCTTGGGTGATGCCACTGCTGTGCACAAACTGCGCGCGCTCCACCACGTTGTCGTCAATATCGCTTGGCGAAAGCTTGGTAGCCGCCGATCCGGCGCGTGCATAGCTAAAGTGATGGCCGGTCGGCCCATGATGCACAAAATATCCGCCAGTGCTGGCAGACGGGTCAACCGACACCTGCGAACAATCCACCCGCTCATGCTGCCAAAGCGCACGCAGCCCATCACCGAACGCATCACTGCCGACTCGCGTGATGTAGCCGACATTTGCGCCCTGCCGCGCCGCTGCAATACAAAAATTTGCAGTGTCGCCACCGTAGCCCAGAAGGTATTTTCCGGGCTCTGCAGGAATGGCGTTCATTTCCCACATCGGCTCGCCAAGACTCAGGATATCGGGCATGATGAAAACCTAGTTTTGTGAATCAATTTGCCACAAAAAGTATACGCCCTGATCGCCTTGTTTTAAGCAGGCAGTGGCGCCATCAGTTTCCACGGCTGCGCCGACTCGAGCGCTCGAGCGGCGCGCAACACCAGCGCATCACCATGCATCGGGCCGACGATTTGGGTGGATAGCGGCAGCCCGTCTGCATCGAAGCCACTCGGGCATACGCAGGCCGGTTGCTGGGTCAAATTGAACGGGTACGAGAACGGCGTCCAGTCGAGAAAGTTGGCCATCGGTATATCCCACTCATGCGAAGCGCGCGCTTTAAATGCCGGCACCGAGACGCCCGGCGTGACCAACAGATCGTAGCGTTCGTGAAACTTGCGCATCAATGTGCCGAGTTCACCGCGTCGTTTGGTCAGCGCCTGCAGCTCATGCACGCTGATGCGGCTGCCCTGCTCTGCCTGCGCAGCAAGCGCCGGATCGGCAAGCGCTTGTTGCGCCGGTGTCATCGCGTTGAACAACGTGGCCGAGCCGATGAACCAAAGCTTCATTGTGATCTCCAGCGGATTGTCAAAGCCGGGATCAACCGCCTCAACCTGCGCGCCCAAAGCGGCGAGCACATCAGCCGACCGGCGCACCGCAGCGGCCACTTCAGGATGCACATCCTTGACGTAACCCAGCGTCGGACTGAACGCGATGCGCAGGCCACGAATGCCATCATTCAAGCCCACGGTGTAGTCACGTGGATCAAACGGCAGCGACGTCCAGTCACGCGCATCCGGCTTTGAAATCACGTTCATCAACATTGCAGCATCGGTCACGGTGCGCGTGTGCGGCCCCAAGTGCGCCACGGTTCCAAACGGCGACAGCGGCCACGCTGGCACCCGGCCGAACGAAGGCTTCAGTCCAAAGCCACCGGTGAACGCGGCCGGAATGCGCACACTGCCCGCGCCGTCAGTGCCCACCGAGAGCGGGCCGATGCCGGCGGCCACCGCGGCCGCGCTGCCGCCGGACGAGCCACCCGGCGTTCGATCCAGGTTCCATGGATTGCGCGTAACCCCGGTCAGCGTGTTGTCCGTCGTGCCCTTAATGCCAAATTCAGGTGTGGTGGTTTTGCCAAAAATGACCAGCCCCGCTTCACGAATGCGCGCCACACTGGGCGCGTCATCGTTCCATGCCTGATTCACGTCCACCGTGCGCGAACCACGCCGCGTCGGCCAGCCTTTGGTGAGCATCAAATCTTTGATCGAAATGGGCACCCCATCAAGCGGAGACAACGGCACGCCGGCCTGCCAGCGCGCTTCGCTGGCCAGCGCATCTTTAACCGAGGCTTCGCGGTCTTCATAGCAAAACGCGTTGATCTTCGGCTGCCACGCGTCGAGCCGCGCGAACACCGCATGCAAAGTTTCAACCGGAGAAAGCTCGCGATGGCGAAATCGCAGCGACAGTTCAGATGCAGATAAATCAGCAGGATTCACGGCGGGCTTTCGTCTTCGTTTTTGAGGAGACTCAAGGCTAGCGCAGCGCCACGATTTTCGCGGCGGTGCACTTCGAAATCAGGCATTGGCGTTTAACTAAGGAAACACCGAATTAATCAATTTGTCATCCTGAACGAAAAGCGAAGGATCACGCGACATGCAATGATTTCAATGACTTACAGCCGTGCTCGCATGGGAACGGATCCTTCGCCCCGCCCAGGATGACATTAATCTGCGTTTCCCTAACGCGTCCACTAGACCAAAAGACGTTGTTTCGTCTCCCCGGCGAAGGCCGGGGCCCACGCGACCATTTACTCTGCAAGTAGCCATGGATTCCGGCATACGCCGGAACGACGAAAGATCGTCATCACTCCGCCCTATTCCCAGCCCCGCGTGACCTACGGAATAGTGGCCGTGAACAGCACCTGCCCGCGATAGCTGCCCGCCATTGGCGTCACCGTATTCGCGTAGGCGAACGACCAATTCGCCGTCCGGTTCGTGACTTTGGCAGCAAACGAGGTGGGTGCGACGTTCACCCAGTTGCTGTCTCCGGTATTGGGCAATACGGGCGCAGGCAGATTCGTCGCGTCGCTTGAGTGGAGCAGCAATTGCGACATAGGTATCGAACTCGAACCATTGGAAAGTATCGAGACGACGGTGGCCTTTAGCCTCACCTGCCCACCGTTGCTTTTGACGGTGACTGGCAGGCTAGCGTTGGTTGTTGCGGTCACAGGCATGCTGTTGCTAAAACATGCCGGCAAAGGTGCGGCGGTGCACGCGGGTGAAGCAAGGCGCCCCAGGCCAAAACGCATCGTGTCTATCGTGCCTCCGAGCTGCCCAGTTGTCACAGCACAAAGATACCCGGCGTGAGCGCAAAAGCGAGTCGAGTTGCAGCGGAAACGGGTGCCTTCGATGTCAACAGCAACGCGGCCGCGTGACTTGCTGCCGCGTGCGCCGCTGTCGCAAGCGGAGCCAATACGGTAGCCACGCGCTGGAAACTAAACCAACCCCTGCCAGCCGCGTTCGTTACCGAAGCTCCGCCGTAATGTTGAAGCTGCCACGCTCCCAATCAAGCGCGCCTTTCGTCGCAATCGGAAACACCGGTTCAGCCGCTTTTTGTTTGCCTTCGGCTTTGGGGGCCAAACCGATCAAACGGGTCTGGCCAGGCAAAATCGGGGTGCCGTCCGGCACCAACTCAAACTCCAGCCCCTTCGCGTCGATTGCCTCCAGAGAACCGTCTAGTCGCCCATGCGCGTCGCCGCTGTTGGTCACCAGCAACACCGGCGAGCGCTTGCCGTTGTGCTCAGCCATCTTCACCTCTTTAAACTCGAGCGTGGGTTGTGCGCCATTCACCGCCACATAAACGGCTAACGCCAGCCGACCGCTCACCGGCAAACTCAAGCTCGCGCCACCGCTGTCAATCAGCGCTTTGTGCGCGGGCTCTACGCCTTCCACCGCGAGCATGAAGCGGCATTCACGTTTGCCGGCGTCGGCGGGCACTTCCACCTGAAAACGAAATGCTTTTTTGCTGCGTGCACCAATTTTTATGGTCTTCCGCTCCAGCGTTACCCAATCGCGACAACTATTCGGCAGCATCTCATCATGAAAGCCAATTTTTCCATCCTCAGAATACGTCCAGTCAATGGTTCGTACCGCGACCTCGGTGGCCGCAGCGCCTATGTTGTAGATGTCTATTGACTGACCAATCCGTTGCCCGCTTTTGCCCGAAATTTCAAATCTCGCGGGGGATGCGGCGACCTCAAATGCGCCGGCATAGGCTTTGGTGCTGATGAATCCAGCAGCAAGCAGTATCAGCGTCGCGAGCGTGATGCCGAGCGTTGCCATTACGCGGCGCTCGCGCCGGTCGCGCTCGGCACATTCCGTCGCGCTTTCGTTAAATATTTTTTGCCCCGCACGTTTGGTCGCTGCGCGCGGCTGCATCAAGATGCGTCGTTTAGCCATGATCAGTTCACCTCAATTTCAAAGTAGCTTTCAAACCGAATGGGGCTCTGCATCTCGGAGAGCAGCAAGCTCAACCTAAGATCAAGCGCATCTTCCATGCGGACACTTTTAACCACGCCAGACCACACCAGAACCCGCTGAAGCGCACCACCGGTAACGACAGCGTTTCATCGAGTTGCCCCTCACCTTGAGCGCGACGTGCGTGCCGCGCTTTGATGTGGAGCAATGTAGCAACCAAAAAACTCGCTGTCTCCTACCTGTTCGGATAGGAAACGTCTTACCAATCAATAGCTTATGCTATTGTCATAAATATAATAAACTGTGTGGAAACGTCGGAAAACAGGCCCCTGGTGCACTGTGCTTCCGGTACCGCGCCTGCGGGCGCCCGCAGGCGCCAAGTGATGACGGCAAAGCGTCACCGCTGCACCTTAACTGCTCGCGCTGCCTTGCGAATAATCGCTGGGGTGCGCTGCAGTCAAGCGTGCAGGTTGTTAACGCTACCTTTGCGCCTTAAGCACGCTAGTGGCTGCTGTGACCAGCCCCGCGATGTCGCTTAAATTCTGCGGCACCACGATTGTGTTGCCGGCTTTGGCGATCTCTGCGAACGCGGCCACATACTGTTCGGCGACTTTCAAATTCACCGCTTGCAAACCGCCCTGCGACTCAATGGCTGCGGCGATCTTACGGATCGCTTCTGCGTTGGCTTCAGCCTTGGCAAGTATGGCTGCGGCTTCGCCCTGCGCCTGGTTGATGTCGGCAATTTTGTTGCCTTCTGACTTCGCAATTGAGGCTTCTTTTTGTCCGACTGCGATGTTAATTTGCTCTTGCTTGCGGCCTTCGGACGCGGCGATCAGCGCACGCTTTTCGCGCTCGGCTGTGATCTGTGCCTGCATGGCGTGCAGGATTTCTTTCGGCGGTGTCAGGTCTTTGATTTCGTAGCGCAGCACCTTAACGCCCCAGTTCATGGCGGCAGCATCCAGCGAGTTAACCACCGCGTGGTTGATGGTGTCGCGCTCTTCAAATGTTTTGTCGAGTTCGAGCTTGCCGATCACGCTTCGCAGCGTGGTCTGCGCGAGCTGGGTGATGGCGAGAATCGGGTTGCTTGAGCCGTAGGTGGCAAGCCGCGGATCGGTGATTTGAAAATACAGAATGCCGTCCACTTGCAACTGCGTGTTGTCTTTGGTGATGCACACCTGCGGCGGCACGTCCAATGGCACTTCGCGCAAATCATGACGCGCCGAAATTCGGTCGATAAACGGGATGGTGAAGCGCAGGCCCGGCTCAAGCACGGCGTGGAAACGACCCAGCCGTTCTATCACCAGCGCACGCTGTTGCGGCACCACGCGGATGGACTTCGCGACCAGAATAATGCCGACAATAAATATCGCCAGCGGCACGATAGAACTCCATAAGCTACTCATAGTGATGTCCCAAAAAAAACTGCTGATGTTGGTGAAATTGTCATAGTCTGTGTCACGCTTACGCATGCCGTTCCAGAGGTATCGGCCGATGCCAAACGCTGGCAATATAAAAAAGAAAAAACGAAAAAACCACGTTCCGAGATCTGCGGCTTTTTTCTCTGCATCAACTTCGATGATCGGCGAAATCGGCGGAATTGGCGCAGCGGTGTTGCCACCGAATCCGCTGGTTTTTGTCGGCTGTGGCGCTCGAACGAGCTTGTCTGAGCCAGTAGCACCAGCGGTCGGGGCGGTGGTGCTTTTAGCGCCGCCCTGCTTCGCTACCCACTCCTTTAATCGAGATTCGATCTGCGCGCCTGCTTCGCTCAGCAGTCGCGACAGCGCGTCGTCACCCGGCGGCTTTTTAGGATTGGCCACAGATCACCGTTGCGATGGCGAACAACTTGTTCACGCAGCCGCCGGACCGAGCACCAGCTGCGCGCCGCGCATGCCCATGATCACCATGTGTTCGCGCTTAGGCGTTGCGGGCGAATCGAGCACCGCATCCCATTGCGTGCCGCGATACGAGACGCGCGCAGTATCGTTGTCGCGCCACTCAAGCACGCTCACCCGCTGCCCCACGTCAAGATTGTTTGATAACCGGGGCTGGGTCGCGAATTTTTTCTTCCACAGCACCACGGCCGCCGTGCCAACAACCTCAATGACTGCCGCACCGCCCCACTGCCAGCTCGCATCAAACCCGGCGTAGGCCACCAGTCCACCCGCCGCACAGGCCAACGCCACAATCAGCAAATAGAAAGTGCCGGTCATCATTTCGACGCCGACCAATACGGCGGCGGCTATCCACCAAAGGTAATAAAGTGCCATGTCACATCTCTCCGTCGTTGCTCTGCATCATACGGACGAATCGATGCGCGGGAAAGACTTTTACCCGCGACTCGATGCACGCTTCCCGCTGCTGGTCGCACGGGGCACCAGGAACCGGTTTTCCGCACCGCTTCGACTCGCCTCCCGCAGCGCACAAAAACGTCGCAATGCTCCGTATAATGAAAGGTTTAGCGCATGTAGCGCCACCACACTTTCACCGGTCCAAATACCCGCACCATGCCGATTTACGAATACGCCTGCCCCGACTGCGGCTACAAAAACGACCACCTGCAAAAGCTGGCCGATGCGCCGATCGCCGCCTGCCCTAAATGCGGCAGCACTACGTATTACAAAAAGATTTCTGCAGCGGGCTTTGCGCTGAAAGGCACCGGTTGGTACGTCACCGATTTCCGCAACGGCAACACCGGGCAAAAATCGGACGACAAAAAAGCGGCGGAAGGCACCAACGTACCACCGCCAAGCGGCGACAGCAAATCAGCCGATAGCACCCCGGCCACCTCCGGAAAATCGGACAGCGCGCCCGCGCCTGCTACCAGCACGCCCGCCGCCGCGCCGCCGCCAGCGCCGGCCCCTGCTCCCGCCAGCTCAGACAAATAATCCCACTGCGAAACCATCGTGATTAAAAGGTACTTACTCGCAGGCATGTTGGTGTTAGTGCCCATTGGCATCACCATTTGGGTGCTGCATTTTTTGATCACTTCGCTCGATCAAACCATTCTGCTGCTGCCCGCACACTGGCGTCCCACGTGGGACGGCAGTCTGATCCCCGGCTTCGGCATCATCCTCGCGTTCGGTCTGCTGTTTGTCACCGGCGCGGTTGCCAGCAACGTCTTTGGCAAACAGGCGGTCAGGGCGTGGGACAACCTAGTTGCCCGCATTCCAGTCGTCGGCGGCATCTACAAAAGCATCAAGCAACTGAGCGACCCGGTGTTGTCAGAAAACGGCCAGGCGTTCAGCAAAGCCGTGCTCATCGAGTTTCCGCATCCGGGCTATCACTCCATTGCGTTTTTGACCAATAAGGTCGAAGGCGAGGTCGCCTCAAAACTCGGCGACGATCACGTCGCGGTGTACATACCCACCACGCCCAATCCTACCGGTGGCTACATGCTGCTGGTGCCAAGGTCGCGCATGATGGCGCTCGACATGACGGTCGATCAGGCGCTCAAATACATCATCTCGATGGGCGTCGCCGCCCCGCCAAATGGCTCCTATGGCTCCTATGGCAGTTTTGCCAGCGCCGTCCCACCGGTATTGCCCGAGCTACGAAATTGATCGGGTGAGCTGCGCGCTGATAGGGCGAATGCAGCTCTCCCGAACCAAAACCGAACACTGTCATTGCCCATTTTTGTAGTACCGGCGTAGGTCGGTATTTTTCTCCC
>JACMNN010000008.1 GCA_014378555.1 Burkholderiales bacterium
AAGGGTGTAGGACGTCGCGCCTACCAAAGCGTGCGCAAACGCGCTGAACAATCGTCAATCAAGTAGGGCGGAACGCTAGCGGTTCCGCCGGTCGCGGTAATGGAGTAGCAGCGTTGAAATGGCTGCGCCGAACACACGAGGCGGAACCGCATGCGTTCCACCCTACGCGGGCTACGGCGAACGCGTTTTGGTGCGCAGAAATTGGATGAAGAATCAACCGTCAATCAAGTAGGGCGGAACGCTTGCGGTTCCGCCGGTCGCGGCAATGGAGTCGCAGCGTTGAAATGGCTGCGCCGAACACACGAGGCGGAACCGCAAGCGTTCCACCCTACGCGGGATGAAGAATCAACTGTTAATCAAGTAGGGCGGAACGCTAGCGGTTCCGCCGGTCGCGGCGTTTGACTAGCAGCGTTGAAATGGCTGCGCCGAATGTACGAGGCGGAACCGCAAGCGTTCCACCCTACGCGGACTGCATGCATTGGTGCGGCGAGGCATTATCACGCCTGGGTTACGCAGTCGGCGCCGCAAAGTAATAGGGGCGCCAATGCGCCCCTAAAATTTCTAACTGAGCAAACTCAAGTTACTCCCAGCTCAGCGCTCCACCCGTCTGATACTCAGTCACCCGGGTCTCAAAAAAGTTTTTCTCTTTCTTGAGGTCCATGACTTCGGACATCCAGGGGAACGGATTTTCTGCTTTGTCGAACAGCGGGTCGAGGCCGATTTGCTGGCAGCGGCGATTGGCGATGAAGCGTAGATATTCCTTGAACTGCGTGGCGTTGAGGCCCAGCACGCCGCGGGGCATGGTGTCTTCGGCGTACGCGTATTCAAGCTCTACACCGCGCTTGATGAGCGCCTTGATCTCGTCCTTGAAGGCTTCGGTCCACAGGTGTGGATTTTCCATTTTGATGGTGTTGACCATATCAATGCCGAAGCTGCAATGCATTGATTCATCGCGCAATATGTATTGATATTGCTCGGCGGCCCCGGTCATTTTATTTTGCCGGCCCATCGAGAGAATCTGTACGAAACCGACATAGAAGAACAGGCCCTCCATGATGCAGCTGAACACGATCAAGCTCTTGAGTAGGTCTTGGTCGGCCTGCGGTGTGCCCGTTTTGAAGTGTGGGTCGGTCAGCGTGTTGATGAACGGAATCAAAAATTCATCCTTGTCGCGGATGCATTTGACCTCGTGGTAGGCGTTAAAAATTTCGCTTTCGTCGAGACCGAGCGATTGCACGATGTATTGATAGGCGTGGGTGTGAATCGCCTCTTCAAAGGCTTGCCGCAGTAGGTACTGGCGGCACTCGGGAGCGGTGATGTGGCGATAGGTGCCGAGCACGATGTTGTTGGCCGCCAGGCTGTCGGCAGTGACGAAGAACCCGAGGTTCCGCTTGATGATCAAACGCTCGTCATCGGTGAGGCCATCGGGTCGCTTCCACAGTTCGATGTCGCGCTGCATGTTGATCTCTTGCGGCATCCAGTGATTGGCGCAGCCGGCGAGATATTTGTCCCACGCCCACGTGTATTTAAACGGCACCAGTTGGTTCACATCGGCGCCACCGTTGATGACCCGTTTGTCTTCAGCGCGCACGCGGCTGGCGGCGGCTTTGGCAAGCTCTTCCTCAGTAGCAGCGGCGCTCACCGGCAGACCTTGTTCGTGCATTTGTGCGCGGTAGCCCGCCACCTGTGCGGCATGGCCTACGTCCGGCGCGGTGCTCGCCGCAGCAGCGGGCTGATCGGCGTGAGCAGTGCGGACAGCGCTTTGCGGTTGAGCGGGCGTGACAATGTCATCATCAAAATTAAGCATCTAAAAATTACCTCTATGCCTTTCGACCCTGCCAAGATAGGGGGTCGCTTAGTTGTGGGTGGCAGTGAAACTAGAACGCGGTCTAGGTCAACTAACCAAAAAAATTATTGAACAGATTCAAGCTTTGAATACAGATACGACGGCGAAATATCGATGTCGCCGCGCTCCCAGGACAGGGTGGCCAGACCTTCGTTGAGTTTGATTTCTTCAAAGGTCACGCGGTCTCGCAAGGGTGCTAAATCTTCGCCCCACAAATCATCCGAAAAGTCGACGATACCGCAACGACCATCAGCGAACTGAAGCCACATTTGATAGTCGCCTATGTGCCGGGCGCGGCTCAGCCGCGGGTCGGGGTCGCGGAGGCTTTTCAGGTCTTGCGGGCCTTGCAATGAGTCGTCCTTTGCTTCGCGTTTGCGGCTGTCTTAAAAATAGTTTTTCACAACGTGCTGCACGCATGGTTAACGGGTTTAACGAGGCCAAGTGGGCCGAGCCTAAACCGCGATCAACACGTTTTGAAAAACCGCCGAAAATGCTTTGCAGCGTTTCCGGCGGGCAGTTCGCGCGGGTGGGATCCCGTGGCGGCGAAATTACAGCTGATATGACTCAGACTGTCGCTGGTGGCGGGACGGGAAACCCGTTCAAAATCGCATTATTCCGGCAATCTTTTTGGGTGACGTAGCCTTGCGACGACGCGCCAATAACGTTGCCATTAGACGCGATACGACGCCAGCGGTATTTGCCTGCCTTATCTTGGTAGAACTCCCACTTGTGTTCTTTTGTTGCCACAGATCACCTCCCTTCCTTAAGGTACACACACTCGACCAGATTTTTGATCAAAGAGTATGCATTACACAGCGATTACCTAGCGCGAACTAAGCCCTCACTGCACGTACAGCGCGCACCACGCCCCCTTCGCTCGGGAGGCCGTTCACACCCTAAGGCACGAACTGCAAAGTGACGTTCGCTGCGGTCAGGGTGCTGCACAGCAACCCCCTCACCGCAACGCCTCTCGCGGAGGAGAGGCGTCCGCCTTATCAGGCGCGAAACCTAGAGCGGCGGAATGCGCAGCTTTTGGCCCGGGTAGATCTTG
Organism: Burkholderiales bacterium; assembly: GCA_014378555.1. Lineage (GTDB taxonomy): Bacteria > Pseudomonadota > Gammaproteobacteria > Burkholderiales > Casimicrobiaceae > Casimicrobium. The sequence goes on from JACMNN010000008.1 coordinate 2,898, forward strand.
TCTGGATCCGAAAGCATCGGCTTGTTGGCCTCGAAGATGATCATGTATTTGTTCGGATCACCGTATGCAGCCTTAGAAATTTTAGACAAATTGTCGCCAGAGACTACGTCGTGATAGGTGGATTCTGGCTCGGACAGATCAACCGACATGTTGTCGGTGACGCTGGCCACGCCAGATACGTTGCCTGCGCATAACAGCGCCTTTTCTTTGGTTGCTTGATCTTCGGCAACGCCGAACAAAGCAACCGTGGAGGTGGCCGCATCGAAGGTCACGACCAGACCGGTGATGGTCAGATCCTGTGCTTCGATATAGGTCTGGATGGCGTCGCCTGCCGCACGGTTGGTGGCCTCTAACTTGGCCTTAGCGGCCTCGTCACCGGAGGCGGCTGCCGCGGCTGCCGCAGCCTCTGCTTCTTTATGACCAAACAACTTTTCGCCGGCCTCTTTGATAAAACTAAAAAAACCCATCTTGCTTCCTTTAACTAGTGACTGAGCAAGCATCAGCGGGCGCTGATGATCCCCATGAAACCGATTATTACGTGATTAAGATTTAAGAAAAGTAGGATTTGGTGCCGAGTTATTGACACGCCTCGCAATCGGGGTTGTCGAGGTTGCAAAATTTCATGTCGGTCGCGGGCAAATCGATATCCCTGACAGCCGTGCTACTCGTTGTCGGAGCAACAATAGCCGCCAGTCGGTCGCCACTGTATTGCGCCGGCGGAGCTTTGGCCGCTGCCGCGCCCTGAGTTGTCGATGGCGTTCCTACACCGCTCGAAGATACCGCGTTTAGCTCGCCGCCTTTGCCGGTAGATTTCTCGGCGCTGGTGGCAGCCATCGTGCGCAGGTAGTAGGTGGTTTTAAGGCCACGCGTCCAAGCAAGCTTGTAGGTTTCGTCGAGCTTTTTGCCGGACGCTCCGCCCATGTAAATGTTCAGCGACTGCGCTTGATCGATCCACTTCTGGCGCCGTGATGCAGCTTCGACGATCCATGACGGATCCATCTCAAATGCGGTGGCGTAGTTGGCTTTGAGGTCGTCTGGAATACGATCAATTTTGGCCAAAGCGCCGTCGAAGTATTTAAGATCGGAGATCATCACTTCGTCCCACAAACCAAGCGCTTTCAGGTCGTCCACGAGATGCTCGTTAATGACGGTGAATTCGCCGGACAGATTCGATTTGACGAACAAATTTTCGTAGTTGGGTTCGATGCAGGCCGACACACCGATGATGTTCGAAATCGTCGCCGTTGGCGCAATCGCTACGCAGTTAGAGTTGCGCATGCCATGGATTTTGATGCGCGCCTTGAGCGAGTCCCAGTCCATGGTGATCGACTGATCCACCTCAACGTAGCCGCCGCGCTCTTCTGCCAACATTTTCAGTGAGTCATAAGGCAAGATGCCGCGATCCCACAGCGAGCCTTTGTATGAGCTGTAGCGACCGCGCTCTTCGGCAAGTTCGGTTGATGCGAGGTAGGCGTAATAGCACACGGCTTCCATCGAGCGATCGGCGAACTCCATTGCGGCGTCTGAGGCGTACGGGGTGCGCATCATGTGCAGCGCATCCTGAAAACCCATGATGCCGAGGCCCACCGGGCGGTGCTTCAAGTTCGATGTGCGGGCTTTTTTAACGGCGTAATAATTGATGTCAATCACGTTGTCGAGCATACGCATCGCGATGCGTATGGTCTTCTGCAGCTTGACTTGGTCGAGCACAAAGCGGCCCGCGCCACCATTGGCGTCTTTCACCTCGACCATGTGATTGACCAGATTGACTGAACCCAAGTTGCAAACAGCGATTTCGGTGTCGCTGGTGTTGAGCGTGATTTCGGTACACAGGTTCGACGAATGCACCACGCCGACATGCTGCTGCGGTGAGCGGATGTTGCATGGGTCTTTAAACGTGATCCATGGATGACCGGTCTCGAACAACATGGTGAGCATCTTGCGCCACAGGGTGGTGGCCTGAACAGTCTTGAACAGCTTGATCTCGCCGCGCGCCGCTTTGGCTTCGTACTCGGTGTAGCGCGCTTCGAACGCCTTGCCGAACAGATCGTGAATGTCGGGCGTATCGACCGGCGAAAACAGGGTCCACGGGCCGTTTTCCATCACCCGTTTCATGAACAGATCTGGAATCCAGTTCGCGGTGTTCATGTCGTGGGTGCGACGACGATCGTCACCGGTGTTCTTGCGCAGCTCGAGGAATTCCTCGATGTCCAAGTGCCAAGTTTCAAGGTAGGTGCAGACCGCACCCTTGCGTTTGCCGCCCTGATTCACCGCAACCGCGGTGTCGTTGACGACTTTAAGAAATGGCACTACGCCTTGCGATTCGCCATTGGTACCTTTGATGTGTGAGCCCATGGCGCGCACCGGTGTCCAGTCGTTACCCAGCCCGCCTGCAAACTTGGACAGCAACGCGTTTTCCTTAATGGCCTCGTAGATGCCATCGAGATCATCGGCCACCGTGGTCAGATAGCACGACGAGAGCTGCGAGCGATGTGTGGCCGAGTTGAACAGCGTCGGCGTGCTTGACATGAAGTCAAAGCTCGACAGTAATTGGTAGAACTCAATGGCGCGAGTTTCGCGATCACTCTCGTTGAGCGCCAGCCCCATCGCGACGCGCATGAAAAACGCTTGCGGCAGTTCGATGCGACGATCGGCCACGTTTTTGCTACCGCTGACACCGCGATCAATCAGGAAGTAACGGTCGTACAGTGTTTGCAGACCCAGGAAGCCGAATTTGAAGTCCCGCGTGTGATCCAGCGCCGCGCCGAGTTTGGCGAGGTCGTAGTGGGCGAGTTCAGGATTCAACAGGCCAATGCTGATACCGTGTTTAATAAATTTCGGAAAATATTCACCGTACTTGGTTGCCATGTCGGCCTGCGACGTGTCTTCTTCCAGAATCTCGTAGCGAATGGAGTCGAGCAGTAGGCGCGCGGTGACGAAGCTATACGCCGGGTCTTTTTCGATGTACTGGCGTGCTGCGAGCACCACGCACTTACGCACTTCTTTCGCAGAGACGCCGTCGTACAAGTCTTTGAGCGTCGCTTTCAGAATCACGTCGGCGTCGGCCGCGCCGTGCAATCCGTCACAGGACGACACGATCAGTTCACGCAGCCGCAGTAGATCAAGCGGCCTGCGTATGCCGTCTTCAACCACGTGCAGAATGGCTTCTTGGTCGGCTTCTTTGGTCTTTGCTTGAGCTGCGCGCTCTTGGGTACGTTTTTCCCGGTACAGCACATAGGCGCGGGCAACTTCGTGTTCACCAGAGCGCATCAGGGCGAGCTCGACCTGATCTTGGATTTCTTCAATATGAACCGCGCTGCCTTGCGGCTTGACGCGCATCAGGGCCTGCATCACCGCATCAGTCCAGCGCTGTGTCAGTTCGCGCGCACGTGCCGACGCCGCGCTTTGATTGCCGTGAGCCGCGAGGTAGGCCTTGGTCAACGCCACCGTGATCTTGCCTGGTTCGAAGCTCACCACCGAACCATTTCGACGAATAACCTTGTATAGCGTCGCTCCGTCTGGTTCAGGCGTGGCGCTTGAGCCCCCGGTAACTAAACCCAGCGTGGCCGAGTTCAAAGCGGGATTCGCAACGGGTTTATTGAAACCGTTGGCGGTAAGGCCGGGTGCCATGTCGAGCATGTAGTCGTCTCCAAAAAGCTATGTTTCATGTGTATGTGGGCTGCAAAGCGTGCGATATCGGGTGCAACCAACGGCCGTTCACGATGTTTCAGGGTTCAGTAACTTCGCCTGGGTCTTCCAACCCGCCCTTGTGTTCTGCCTAACTCAATCGCATCGGTGATATCGGCAACGCGTTTTTTCGTTCTACCGTGCGGATAACGCGGGGTAGAAAAGAAGAAAAAGGTGGGCGGTCGTTAGTTCAGATAGCTGAACAAGGCCGATATAAAACCATTAAATCAAGTCAAGGTACGAAGGATACGACTAACAACATCTAGTGGTCAAGTGCCATCTTCACCACAACATCTAGGGGTAAGTCGCCGCTTTTCGTCTGCCCGAATCGGTCGGCTTGCCGTAGGCCGCGTGTGGCAAGGCTTCACGCTGATGAGGGGCAAACTACGCACAGCTATCAGGAAGTTTTCACTGAGTTTTCCACAGCTTTATTCACGATATTTAATTTCGTGAAGTTGTTGTCCGGCGATGACAATGGCACTTTCTGACGGCTTCAAGCGAAGCGTGAAATTGCCGGTCAAGCTACCGAACGCTGGCAACACGATTCCGTAAGCGTGCCGCCAAAAACACGGCAAGGTGACACTTTCGCGCGCTGTTTGCAGGCGTATTGCCGGGTGCAAGTGGCCCGCTAACTCAAAGCCTGAATTGCCCGCCTTGCCGGGCTCGTGACAGCAGGCGAAAGGCCCCAGCAGGTAGGGTTCAGCGACAATCTTTAAGCCCCACGCGGGTGGCGCGTCTCCGGCGTGACGATCATGATTGCCGCGTACAAGAATCATGTCGACCCCGCTGTGAAGTGCTCGGAATGCCTTGAAATGGTGATCCAGTGCGCTGCTGTAGCTCGTCTGCGCGTGCACCATGTCGCCAAGGATCACTAATCGAGTGGCTTGGTACGCGCTCAAAAGCGCCGATATGCGGTTCAGATCATGTCCCGAATGCCCCGTCGGCATCGGCACACCCGCGGCGCGAAAGCTAGCTGCCTTGCCTAAGTGGATGTCCGCTACGAACAGAGTGCGCTCTTCGGGCCAGAACAGCATGCGTTGCCACGCGCACAGCAGCGTGGTGGTGGCGACGTTGATGGCCACATCTCGTTGGCCAGCTGGCGCGCTCATGCAGTCGCGGCGCGCTTTTGTTGCACCCCACGCAGCACTTTGGGCGGAAACTTTGATGCAGTGGCGCGAGGGGTGCGCCCGCGCAGCGCCGTCATCACGCTCGTCGCTGCAGGTTGCAGCGCTGCAATCTGAATTCGCAAGCGGTTAATGTGGGTGCGGTCGTTGGTGGTGTTGCCGGGCATGAATGAATGGTGCGTGAATCGGGGGCAGAGAGTCGAGGACGGGTCGCTTCTTACAATAGGGGGACCAATCACATTTTGCCTTCGGCTACTTTTCACTATGTCCATCAAGTCCGACCACTGGATTCGCCGAATGTGCGAGTCCACCCAAATGATCGAGCCGTTTGTGCCGGACCAGGTGCGGTTTGTTAACGGGCAGAAGATTGTGTCGTACGGCACATCGAGTTATGGCTACGACATTCGCTGCGCCAATGAATTCAAAATATTTACCAACATCAATTCGACGATCGTTGACCCGAAGAACTTTGACGAAAAATCGTTCGTTGATTTCAAGGGCGACGTGTGCATCATTCCGCCTAATTCGTTCGCGTTGGCGCGCACCGTCGAGTATTTCCGCATTCCGCGTAATGTGCTCACCATCTGCGTCGGAAAAAGTACCTATGCGCGCTGCGGCATTATTGTCAACGTAACGCCGTTCGAGCCGGAATGGGAAGGCTACGTGACGTTGGAGTTTTCAAACACCACGCCGCTCCCGGCAAAAATTTACGCGGGCGAAGGCTGTGCGCAGGTGCTGTTTTTTGAGAGCGATGAAGTGTGCGGCACGTCGTACAAAGATCGCGGCGGCAAGTACCAAGGGCAGAGCGGCGTGACGTTGCCAAGAGCGTAATACGCGCCCGGGTTGCATAGACTACAACGTCATCACGCCCACGTTGTCGAGCTGCATGCGCCACCACGCCTCAATGGCGTGAGCTTCTAGTGGCTTGGAGAGGTAATAGCCCTGAATTTCTTCGCAACCAATATCGCGAACGATGGACAGCTGCAACGGCGTCTCCACGCCTTCCGCGATCACGCGCATGCCGAGGGTGTGGGCGATCGCCACGATAGCCTGCACGATGCCGCGACGCGGCTTTTCGTCAATGTGCTGAATGAAGCTGCGGTCGATTTTGATGGTGTGAAACGGCAAACGCGTGAGATAGCTCAGGCTGGAGTAGCCGGTGCCAAAATCGTCGAGCGTGAGTGTTACGCCCATTTGGCCGAGCGTATCGAGGGTGTCGATTACGTGTTGCGGGTTACCGACCAGCATTGATTCCGTGATTTCTAAATCGAGATACTGCGGCGGAATGCCGGTTCTCTGAATCACTTCATCGACTGATTTGAGCCAGTGCGGATCCTGCAATTGGCGCGCGGAAACGTTGACCGAAATGCGCGGATGAATGTCTTTTGATTGCCACAACTTAAACTGTTCGCAAGCCATCTCCAGCGCGCGATGACCGAGCGGATTAATGATGCCGCTCTCTTCTGCAACGGTGATGAACTCAGAGGGTTGAATCAGTCCGCGGGTTTGATGGCGCCAGCGCAGGAGCGCCTCTAATCCGGTCGGCGAACCGGTGTCGGCGTCGACCTGTGGCTGAAACATCAGGAAGAATTCACCGGCCGAAATGCCGCGTCGAATGTCATTTTCAAACTGGGTGCGTTGCGCCTGCTGACGACTGGAGCCACCGGAAAAATGTTCAATGCGATTGCGGCCGCCTTGTTTAGCGGCATACATCGCGGTGTCGGCGTTTTTCAGCAGCTCCCCGGCGTCGCCACCGTCTTGTGGAAAAAGCGCGATGCCTACTGAGGCGGGCATGGTGTGTCTGGTGCCCGCCACGTCAATGGGTTTCACCAGCGCCTCGACGATTCCCTCGGCCACAGTCAATGCGACATGGCCTGCGTGCTGCGCTTCAAGGCGCGTGATCAGCACCACAAACTCGTCGCCGCCAAAGCGAGCGACCAGATCATCTTGTCTGATGGCGTCTTTCAAGCGGGCGGCGGCTTCGCGCAACACCTCGTCACCGGCATCATGCCCCAGGCTATCGTTGAAATTTTTGAAAAAATCAAGATCGACGAATAACACGGCGACGCGGCTGTTGTCAGCGGAGGCGGTTTTTATTGCATCTTCAAGTCGGCTGCGAAATAACAGCCGGTTGGGCAGGCCGGTCAGTGGGTCGGTCTGCGCGATTTGTACGGCGCGCTGAGTGGCCGTGTGCAGCTCTTTGGTGCGTTCGCGCACACGCGATTCCAGCGATTTTTGATAGTTGGTAATTTGCGCGCGACTGGCCGCTAGTTGGTGCGCCATTTCGTTGAAGGCGCGCGCTAACTCGCCTGCTGGGCCGCGTGAGCGTATGGGCACTTCCACCTGAAAATCGCCTTGCGACAAACATCGCGTGGCGTCAGTCAGGGTGCGCAGCGTTCGCCGCGTGCGCCGACCCCCAATCCATGCACCCAACGCAAGCACTAGGAGACTGGCTCCGAGCAGCAGGCCGTTGAAGGGGGTGAGCAGATCAGGCATGGGGTTCAACGCAGTCTCTACCTTGCTTGGGCACTCACAACCGGAATTCGTCCAATCTTGCTCCGCCATTCCTTCGGCCCGGTTTCATGAACACTTACGCCGTTTGAATCAACCGCGACCGTCACCGGCATATCGCGCACTTCAAACTCGTAAATCGCCTCCATTCCGAGGTCGGCAAAGCCCAATACTTTGGCGCCGATGATCGCCTTGGACACCAAATATGCCGCGCCGCCAACGGCCATGAGATACGCCGCTTTATGGTTTTTGATCGCCTCGATGCCGATTGGGCCGCGCTCTGCTTTGCCGATCATGGCAATAAGGCCGGTCTGCGCAAGCATCATCTCGGTGAATTTGTCCATGCGCGTGGCCGTGGTGGGCCCCGCGGGGCCGACCACCTCATCGCGCACCGGATCGACCGGGCCCACGTAATAAATCACGCGGTTGGCGAAATCTACCGGCAGTTTTTCGCCTTTCGCCAACATCTCGCTAATGCGTTTGTGCGCCGCATCGCGACCGGTCAACATCTTGCCGTTAAGCAGCAATGTCTGGCCGGGCGTCCAGCTAGAAACCTCGGCTTTGGTCAGGGTGTCGAGATTGACGCGGGTTGAGGTTTTAATGTCTGGCGTCCAGTGCACGTCAGGCCATGTGGAAAGCGGTGGCGGCTCGCAATAGGTGGGGCCCGAACCGTCGAGCACAAAATGCGCATGGCGGGTTGCCGCACAGTTAGGAATCATGGCAACCGGCTTGCCCGCCGCATGGGTTGGATACATCGCGATCTTGATGTCGAGCACGGTCGACAAGCCGCCTAGGCCCTGCGCGCCGATACCCAGCGCATTGACCTTTTCGTAGAGCTCGATGCGTAGCGCTTCAACCTTGTTTTGCGGGCCACGCTTGAGCAGCTCATACATGTTGATGGGCTCCATCAACACTTCTTTGGCCATCAACATTGCTTTCTCGGCAGTACCACCGATGCCGATGCCGAGCATGCCCGGTGGGCACCAGCCCGCGCCCATCGTTGGCACGGTTTTCAGCACCCAGTCAACCAGTGAATCACTCGGATTCATCATTACAAACTTACTTTTGTTCTCGCTGCCACCGCCCTTGGCCGCAACGTTCACGTCGATCGTGTTGCCCGGAACCAGCTCCATATGCACCACAGCGGGTGTGTTGTCGTTAGTGTTCTTGCGCGCAAATTCTGGATCATCAACGATGGAGCCGCGCAACTTGTTGTCGGGGTCAAGGTAGGCTTGGCGCACGCCTTCATTGGTAGCGTCGGTGACCGAGCCGGGAAAGCCTTCCAGTCGAACTGCCATGCCGATTTTCAGGAACACGTTGACGATGCCGGTGTCTTGACAAATCGGACGATGCCCTTCGGCGCACATCTTTGAGTTGGTCAGAATTTGCGCGATGGCGTCTTTGGCGGCGGGCGATGCTTCGGCCTCGTAGGCACGCGCCAAATGTTCAATGTAATCCTGCGGGTGATAGAAACTGATGAACTGAAGCCCCGCGCGGATCGACTCAACGAAATCAGCGTAGCGGATGATGGTCGGGATGGTTGCCATGATGCTTGTCTACCTTAGTACTTATGTTCGCTACCGTCGCGTTTTTTGGCTTCGTGGTCGCCCGGCACCATCAGGCGATCGGTCATTGCAATGGCCAACGCGGAGAGCAAAAAAGTGACATGAATCAAAGTCTGCCACAGCAGCACTTTTTCGCTGTAGTTGTTGGCGTTAATGAACGTTTTCAGCAGATGAATCGACGAGATGCCGATGATGGCTGTGGCGAGTTTCACTTTAAGCACCGAGGCGTTGACGTGCGACAGCCATTCCGGTTGATCGGGATGATTTTCTAAGTTCATGCGTGACACAAACGTCTCGTAACCACCCACGATCACCATAATCAGCAAGTTCGAAATCATCACCACGTCGATCAGAGCGAGCACCACCAACATAATGATGGTTTCGTTGAGCTGCAACATTTTTTGGCCGACGATCTCGCCTTTCATGGAATAAATGTTGATGTCATAGCCCACAGTCTCGACCAGCGTCTTAAGCGCGTTTTGGTTGCCGAATACGGCTTCAATCAAGTGAACGAGCTCAACCCAAAAGTGATAAACGTAGACGCCCTGCGCCGCAATCAAGCCTAGATACAGCGGCAGTTGCAACCAGCGGCTAGCAAAAATGATGAGAGGAAGCGGGCGCATGCCGCGTCCGACAGCGACGGGATTTTCCGTGGGGGTCATGTATTTGAAAACTCTGGGAAGAAAGACTAGGGTGGAGGCCGGTTTGGCGACGCTAACCGCCGTTGATGCAGCTTTTTTCCAGTTTAGCATCGGTATGTTGAGGCGAAATGTCTACTCCGTCTTATGTTTGACGCCGCCCTCACCGTCAATAAGGCAACGTTATCGTCATCAGCTTTTGGTTGAAAGCACCACGACGCGTGGCGTGAGCCTATCTAATTGCGATAGTCGATGTGCATTAGTTTTTACGCATAAGCCAATACTGTACGGGCTTTACACAAAAAAGCTGTTACGCACTCTTATGTAAGACTTGCGTCAAGCAATCGCGCTACCGTGTAGGCTGTACCTACGTAACCCGCTATGTCTTCGCGGCAAATCACCGAGTGATACATTGGCTTCGTAGGCCACGTCATCAAGGAGGAAACCCATGTCTGTCATCGAATCGGTACTTGTCGAAAACCGCGTCTTTCCGCCGTCTGCAGCGTTCACCGCGCAGGCTAATGTCAAACCTGAAAATTTTCAGACGATGCTGGCCAAAGCGGCGTCTGATTACGCTGGATTTTGGGCTGATCTGGCGCGCGAACATTTGATCTGGGCCAAACCGTTTACGCGATCGCTCGACGACAGTAACGCACCGTTTTTCAAATGGTTCGAAGACGGGGAGCTGAACGCCTCCTACAACTGCCTTGACCGTCACATCAGCACGCCGACTGAAGACAAAGTCGCGATTATTTTTGAGGCGGACGATGGCAAAGTTACCGAAATCACATTCGGTGACTTGTATTCGCGCGTCTGCAAATTTGCCAATGGCCTGAAGCAGCTCGGTTACAAAAAAGGTGACCGCGCCATCGTGTACATGCCGATGTCGATTGAAGCGGTGATCGCCATGCAGGCGTGCGCGCGTATCGGCGTCACGCACTCGGTGGTGTTCGGCGGCTTCTCGGCGAAGAGCTTGCAGGAGCGCATCGTGGACGTGGGTGCGTCGTTGGTTATTGCAGCCGACGAGCAAATGCGCGGCGGCAAGGCCATCTCGCTGAAGCCAGCGGTGGATGAAGCGTACGCAATGGGTGGCTGTGACGCCGTGCGTCACACCGTCGTTTATCGACGCACAGGCGGCAAAGTGGCCACTGCAGCACGTGATATCGAATGGTCGAAAGTAGAGGGCGGCTCGTCCGATGAGTGCCCGCCAGAAATGGTCAGCGCTGAGCATCCGCTGTTTGTGCTCTACACCTCTGGCTCTACCGGCAAGCCGAAAGGCGTTCAGCATTCGACGGGCGGCTATTTATTGCACGCCATGCTCACCATGAAATGGACCTTCGACATCAAGCCAAGCGACGTGTTCTGGTGTACGGCGGACGTCGGCTGGGTGACCGGTCACACCTACGTCGCCTACGGCCCGCTGGCGGTGGGTGCGACGCAAATTATTTTTGAAGGGGTGCCGACGTTCCCTAACGCAGGTCGTTTCTGGGAGATGATTCAGCGTCACAAATGCAGCGTTTTCTACACCGCGCCCACGGCGATTCGCTCGCTCATCAAAGCTGCCGCCACCGCGCCTGATTTCGGGCCGGACAAATACGACTTGTCATCGCTGCGGCTGCTCGGGTCGGTGGGTGAACCGATTAACCCAGAAGCGTGGATGTGGTACTTCAAAAACATCGGCGGCGAGCGTTGCCCGATTGTCGACACCTTTTGGCAAACTGAAACCGGCGGCCACATGATCACGCCGCTGCCTGGCGTCACGCCGCTCGTGCCCGGCTCCTGCACGCTGCCGCTGCCGGGAATCGAGGCTGCTATCGTCGACGAAATGGGCGCTGATGTCGCCAACGGGCAAGGCGGAATTCTGGTTGTGAAAAAACCGTGGCCGTCGATGATTCGCACCATTTGGGGTGATCCGGATCGCTTCAAATCCGCGTACTTTCCGCCCGACCTCAAAGGCTATTACCTCGCCGGGGATGGCGCGGTGCGCGACGCGGTCACCGGCAATTTCCGAATTACCGGGCGTATCGATGACGTGCTCAACGTATCCGGCCATCGCCTTGGCACGATGGAAATTGAGTCCGCGTTGGTGTCCAATCCGCTGGTGGCAGAAGCCGCTGTCGTGGGTCGTCCTGACGACACAACGGGCGAGGCAGTGTCGGCGTTCGTGGTGCTCAAAGGGGCGCGTCCGGTTGACGTGGCGGCAGCGCGAATCGTTGCTAAAGAATTGCGCGACTGGGTGGGCAAAGAAATCGGTCCGATTGCCAAACCGAAAGACATTCGCTTCGGTGACAATTTGCCGAAGACTCGTTCGGGAAAAATCATGCGCCGACTGCTTCGCTCGATCGCCAAAGGCGAGGAGATCACGCAAGATATTTCAACACTTGAAAATCCGGCGATTCTTGAGCAGTTGAAACAAAGCTTGTAGCGAAAACTATCTCCTGCGTGTTCGCCTATGCGGGCACGCAGGCGCTGCGCACACTGACAACTGGGCGAAGCCACCGTGACGCGCGTAAATGTTGCGCCGCTGTACTACTGGTCTCTAGCGAGATGCGCGCGCCGTTTTGACGGATACGCACACTCCGCCCGACCCTAAATTTGAGAGGATCGCTAGCTGTGGCCGCGTTTCTTGCCGTAGTGCACAACATGGTGATGCTGGTTGGCGTCGTCTACATCACCCAGTTCGTAACAGGCATTTTTAATTGGCCAGGTCGCCAAAATAATGGCGTGTATCGCTTGCTAGGGTTTCTGCTGTCGCCGGTCAACAAAGCAGTTCGCGTCATTACGCCGGCAAAAGTTGCCGACCAGCATGTGCCGGTGGTCGCATTCGCGTTGCTGTTTTGGCTTTACGTGGCCCTTATTGCAGCAAGGCTTTATGTGAAACGTCCCGAGTTGTTTCAATAGTTCGTAGGGGTGACGATGATTCGACCTTGGTTTTTTACGCAAATCGCCACATGGGCGTTGGCGTGCAACAAGACCGATGTGGCGTTGGCCTGCTACGCAAAGATTCTTGCGCTAAATCCGGACGATACGGTCACCCGCTCGCGCGTCGCGTTTTTGTACTCAGAGGCGGGCGACCAGGCGCGCGCGATACGCGAGTTTGAACGGGTCGTCGCCGGCAACAAAACAGACGCCGATAGTTGGTTTAATCTGGGCTATTTGCGACAGGCAACCGATGATCATGGCGCAGCCGTTGTTGCTTTCGATCAAGCCATCGAGATCAGCCCACGACATGATCGCGCTTGGTATGGCAAAGGGCTCTCACTGGTCGCGTTAAACCGCGTTCACGACGCCATCGCAGCGCTAAAAATGAATGCTCAATTGCAACCGATGAGCCCGCACGGCCACATGGAACTGGCGCGCGCGTATTTCAAATTGGGCGACATGAATCGTTGCGAAAAGCGCATGCGTAAATTGTGCGCATTTGATCCAAAAAATGCCGCGCGACTCGAAGACGAAACGGGCATCAACATCAATATTGATCACTGGTGGAAGGCGTAGTCGTCGTTTGTCCAATTCAGAAAACTCGGATACTCTCCGTCAGTTTGCTGTCAGCAATTAGCGCATCGACTAAGCTGACCGGGACACTGGCGCAACACGGGAGGACATGGATGCAATTGACCGAAAGGCACCTTGAATACTGGAGAAAAAATCTCCGCATTACGGCCGTTTTGTTGGTGATCTGGTTTGTTGTCACGTTCGTGTTTAGTTTCTATGCTCGCGAACTGAGCTTTAATTTTTTTGGCTGGCCGTTCTCGTTTTGGATGGGGGCTCAGGGATCGCTGATCGTATACGTCGTGCTGATTTGGCATTACGCGCGCACCCTCAACAAAATGGACAACGAACATGGCGTCGATGAGGGAGAGGAGGCGTGACTGACGTTGCCGCGCAACGGGCATTTACGGCACGGCTAAAAAAAGTCTATATCGGCTATACGATTGTCTTTCTAATTTTTCTGGCGGTGCTTGCCGCGCTCGAGCAACTGGGCATGCCGAGGAACTGGATCGGCTACACCTTTCTGCTCGCCACCGTGTTGCTTTACGCGTGCATCGGTGTGGTGAGCCGAACCTCTGATGCGGCGGAGTATTACGTCGCGGGTCGCCGCGTACCTGCCGTGTTTAATGGCATGGCCACAGGCGCGGACTGGATGTCGGCGGCGTCGTTTATTGGCTTGGCGGGAACGCTGTACCTGCAGGGGTACTCAGGGCTCGCCTTCATCATGGGTTGGACCGGTGGCTATGTGCTGGTGGCGCGATTTCTTGCGCCCTATCTGCGTAAGTTTGGTCAGTTCACCATTCCCGACTTTCTCGGCGCTCGCTATGGTGGTCATGCGGCGCGCTTCGTGGGCTTGTCGATCGCAATCCTCTGTTCGTTTGTGTACGTGGTCGCGCAAATTTATGGCGTGGGCTTGATTACCGCGCGTTTGACTGGCTTGTCGTTTGAGGTTGGCGTGTTTGTCGGACTGGCAGGCATTCTGGTGTGCTCGCTGCTCGGCGGTATGCGCGCGGTCACCTGGACGCAGGTTGCGCAGTACATCATCCTGATTGTTGCTTACCTGATTCCGGTGGTGTGGTTATCGGTTAAACACACTAGCATTCCGCTGCCACAACTGGTGTACGGCAGCGTGCTCGAAAAGGTGAGCGCCCGAGAAGAGCAGCTTCTCAACGATCCGAAAGAGTTGCAAGTCAGAAAGATTTTTGCCGATCGCGCCGCCGCGGCGGAGGTCAGATTGAAAGGCCTGCCAGCGTCGTTCGAAACTGGCAAAGCCGAGGTACAGAAAGTGCTCGACGAGGTCACCGCCAGCAACGCACCGCCAGACGTGCTCACGGTGGCGCAAAAATCGGTGGATTCGTATCCAAAAGACATTGCGACGGCGCGAACGACGTGGGCGAGGGATGCCAACACCAAAGGTCGAGCGGCGCCGCCGTTGCGTCACGCCGAGCCGTATCCGGCCGCAAACGAAAAAGAGCGCGACATCATGCGCAAGAACTTCCTCGCGCTGATTTTCTGCCTAATGCTGGGCACCGCCGCGTTGCCGCACATACTCATTCGCTACTACACCACGCCGAGCGTGAAAGAAGCCCGGAGCTCGGTATTCTGGTCGCTGTTCTTCATTTTCCTGCTCTACGTCACGGCACCTGCGCTCGCGGTGTTGGTGAAATTTGACATCTACACGCTGCTGGTAGGCAGCGAGTTCGCCACGCTACCCGTTTGGGTGAATTCGTGGGCGCGGGTCGATCCGTCTTTGCTGTCCATTGTCGACATCAACAAGGACGGTATCGTGCAGCTTGCAGAGATTTCTATTGGCGCGGATATCGTGGTGCTAGCAACGCCTGAAATCGCGGGCTTGCCGTACGTCATTTCCGGGTTGGTGGCGGCCGGCGGTTTGGCCGCTGCGTTGTCTACCGCGGACGGACTGTTGCTGACCATCGCCAACGCGCTATCTCACGATCTGTACTACAAAATGATTAACCCGAACGCCTCAACGTCGATCCGAATCGGCGTGTCAAAAGCGCTGTTACTGGCGGCCTCGCTGGTGGCGGCCTACGTAGCGTCGCTTAAAGCGGCGGACATACTGTTTCTAGTGTCGGCGGCGTTCTCGCTCGCAGCGGCGGGCTTTTTTCCGGCGTTGGTGCTTGGTATTTTCTGGAAGCGGACAACCGGAATCGCAGCCGTGCTCGGCATGTTGACGGGCGTCAGCGTCACTTTCTATTACATGGCAACGACGCAGCCGTGGCTGCGCAGCTTGTTTGGCGTAACCGACCCCATCAGCGACAACATGTGGTGGGACATTCTGCCGATTTCAGCCGGTGTGTTTGGCGTGCCGCTGGGCTTTGCCGTCATTTTGGTCGTGAGCCTGATCACACCTGCGCCCAAGCGTGCAGTGCAAGATTTGGTGCAGCATGTTCGCTTCCCCAATTTGGTGGGTGACACGATCAAGCGCGGCGGGGCCTAAGAGTCACGGTTTGATTGCGACCGTGCTTGCAAATGTGGGGGCGAATGGGTCTCAGCCCCTTTGTGACAGCCACTTAAAGCCGATGCGGCACAACAAAAAACCCGCCGGTTGGCGGGTTTTTACTGGGTGTTCGGTCGCCCGTGGTTTAGACGGCCGTAGGATCGGTCGCTTTGAACGAGGCGCGGGCCATCAGTTTTTTGTAGAGGCGCGCCAAGTTTGGGTGAGCGACGTCCCAAGCGATCTCGGGGAAGCGCAATTTCAAATAGCCCAGCGCGCAACCGGTAGAAATATCAGCCAGGCTTAGGGCGTTGCCTACGCAGTGTTCGCGCTCAGCCAGTTCGCGCGCCATTTCTTCGATGCAGGCAGACACTTTGCCCAACTGACGCTCGATTTGTTTGGTGCTGGAATCATTTTTGTCGGGCCGATTGTTTTCCATCCGAGCGGTAAGCGCGGCATCACACAAACCGTCGGCAATAGCCTCCCAGCGTTTGACGGCGATGCGATCACGCGACGTTTCGGGGATCAAGCGGTGCACCGGTGACAGGCCGTCGAGATACTCAACGATCACGCGTGAATCAAAAAGTGCTGCGCCATCATCCATGATGAGCGCAGGCACTTTGCCGAGCGGATTGACTTTGCTGACCTCCGAGACCGAGCTGTAAGGGTCAGAACGTTCGAGTTCAAGCTCGAGCTTTTTCTCGGCGGCGACTATGCGCACTTTTCGCGCAAACGGGCTGGTGGGTGAGTGAAGAAGTTTCATACGGCGCTATCTTTTTTCTAAGGTCTTTGTCTCCCTGTGAATCTAGCACGTTCCCGGCGGCTCGCAGCCGAAAACCGATGAGCGAAGATAAAATTCAGTACCGTTTCTAACTACGCCTTTTTTGGCGTTCGTCTTGCATGCCCACAATCGACACTCTCAAAGCCATCTCGCCGCTTGATGGCCGCTATCAACGGAAAGTTGCCGCACTTGGCGACGCTTTCAGCGAATTCGCGCTGACTCGCGAGCGGGTACGGGTGGAGTTTGCGTGGCTCAAATCGCTTGCGGGCGCGGAAGATATTCCCGAGTTGCCCGCGTTGTCTAGCGCTGCGACGCAGTTTTTAGAGGCTTTGGTCGAGCAATTTTCAGTCGACGACGCAGCCGCAGTGAAAGCGATTGAAGCGGTCACCAATCACGACGTAAAGGCCGTGGAATACTGGATTAAAGACAAATTTAAAGCGCTGCCGGAATTAGCGCCACACGGCGAATTTGTGCATTTCGCCTGCACGTCCGAAGACATCAACAACGTATCGCATGCGCTGATGTTGCGGCGCGGCGTGCACGGTGTGCTGTTGCCGCAGCTTGATGCGTTGATTGCCGCACTCGCAACCGTGGCGATCAACACCGCCGAGATGCCGATGCTGTCGCGCACCCACGGTCAAGCCGCGACGCCGACCACCATGGGCAAGGAGATGGCCCTGTTTGTTGATCGGTTACGCCATGCGCGTTCGCAGATCGCATTGGTGCCGTTGCGCGCCAAAATGAACGGTGCGGTGGGCAACTACAACGCGCACGTGTCGGCGTATCCGAACGTCGATTGGCCGGCGCTTTCTAAGGCTACGGTTGAGTCGCTCGGCTTAACCTGGCAACCGATGAGCGCGCAGATTGAGCCGCATGATTACATGGCGGAATTGTTCGATGCGATGGCGCGGGTGAATACCATTCTGATTGATTTCTGCCGCGATACGTGGGGCTACGTTTCGCTGGGTTTTTTCAAGCAACGCTTGAAAGACGGCGAAGTCGGGTCGAGCACCATGCCGCACAAAGTTAACCCGATTGATTTTGAAAATGCCGAAGGCAATTTTGGTCTCGCCAACGCGCTGCTGCGCCACCTCGCCGAGAAGCTTCCGATCTCGCGCTGGCAACGCGATTTGACTGACTCCACGGTGTTGCGCAACATGGGCGTGGCGGTGGGCTACAGCTTGCTCGGGCTGGTTTCTGCGCAGCAGGGCGTGGGCAAGTTAGAGGTCAATGCCGACAATATGCTGGCCGACTTGAACAACAACTGGGAGGTGCTGGCCGAGCCGATTCAGACGGTCATGCGTCGCTATGGGGTTGAGGGCGCGTATGAGCAACTGAAGTCGCTAACGCGGGGACAACGCATAACGCCGGACGCGTTGGCGGCGTTTATCGATACCCTCGCCATTCCAGCCAATGCAAAGGCGCTGCTTCGCGATTTAACGCCCGCGCGCTACGTTGGCTTGGCGGCGACACTAGCGAAGCAATACGCGGCGTAATTGACTACGGCTTGTTCGTTAAACGGCGAGGCGGTGGGCGGTGACGGGCCAATCATTTGGTTATCGATTTAATGCATAGGGCAAACATTTCCGTAACCGCGCAGCAGCGAACCATAGAATCGGAGCAGAACCCGATCGTCAACAGTTAAAGGAGGAGATTCCATGACTCGTTTAAATCACCCAGCAGGCGCCATTGCGCTTGCTGCTGCAATGTGGGTGGGTGTGGCGCACGCGCAGGCCCCGGTCAGCGCAACGCTTGGGCGCAATCTCGCTGCGCAGTGTGCCACCTGCCACGGCACCAATGGCAAAAGTGTGGCTGAGGTGCCGTCGCTCGCGGGGCAGCCCGCAGCCAGCATGGTGCAAAAAATGAAGGACTATCGCGACGGCAAACTGCCCGCGTCGATCATGCATCAGCTAGCAAAAGGCTACACCGACGAGCAAGTTCTGTTGATGGCCGACTATTTTTCCAAGCAAAATTCGCAAGCGAAGTAAGGAGCGATCATGAACCTATTCAATCGTCGTGACTTTGTTAAATCAGCTGGCACACTGGCACTACTGGGTACCTCGGCCGTGGGCGGCATCGCCGGTTGCGCCAGCATCGGCGGCGTGGCTAGGCCCAAGGTGGTGGTGGTCGGCGGCGGCTTCGGCGGCGCAACCGCAGCCAAATACATTGCGATGTGGAGCGACGGAAAAATCGACGTGACACTGGTCGAACGTGACGCGCAATTTGTTTCCTGCCCAATGTCCAACCTGGTGCTGGGTGGATCGAAATCGATGGCCGATATTTCGGTCGCATACGACGGTCTGAACAAATACGGCATCAAACGAATCAAGGGTGAAGCAACCGGCTTTGATCCCGACAAAAAAACGCTGACATTAGCCGATGGAACGGCGCTGGCCTATGATCGATTGATCTTGTCGCCGGGCATTGACTTCATGCTGGAATCATTGCCAGGCCTCGCCGCGGCTAGCGCGCGCAGCAAAGTGCTTGCCGCGTGGAAAGCGGGCCCGGAAACGAGCGCATTGCGCAACCAGTTGCTGGCAATGAAGGACGGCGGCGTGTATGCCATTCACATCCCGAAAGCCCCATATCGATGCCCGCCGGGGCCGTATGAGCGGGCGTGTCAGGTGGCGTGGTATTTCCAGCAGACAAAGCCAAAATCGAAGGTCATTATCCTCGACGCGAACGAAGATGTGACCTCGAAGAAAGGGCTTTTCACCAAGGCATGGAACGGTCAGTTCAAGGGCTTTATTGAGTACCGCAACAATCAGGAAATTCAGGATGTTGATGCTGCCAACAACACGCTAAAGATGACGTTTGGCGAAGACTTCAAGGCCGATGTGCTGAACGTATTGCCGCCCATGCGCGCGGGCAATATTGCAACCTCGAACGGGCTCAATAACGCCAACAAACGTTGGTGCAGCGTGGACTGGTTGACC
>JACMNN010000062.1 GCA_014378555.1 Burkholderiales bacterium
GCGGGCACATCTTCAATTTTTGGCGTCCACGCAGCCAGACCAAAGCCAAACGCTTCGTCAAATTTAAGTAACGTCGCCTTTTTGATGCCCGGCGCGAGGTCAGACTTGAGCACTTCAAATCCCAACGCCAATGCTTGCGGAAAATTCAAATCGTCGTTGAGTTTGTCCATAAAGCGAGCCACAAATGTAGCGTCCGCCGTCGTTGCTACGGCCAGTGAATACACCGTGTTGCGCAGTCGATTCAGGCCGGTTTGCGCGCTGTCGAGCGCCTCCCAACTAAACGTAAGTTGCGAGCGGTAATGTCCGGTCAAACAAAGATAACGGTACGCGATGGGATCAAAGCCTTTGTCGATCAACAACTGAACGCGCAAAAACTCGCCCGAAGACTTGCTCATTTTGGCGTCATTGGTGATCAAGAAATAACCGTGCATCCAGAAGTTGGCGAGGCGTGTGCCGTAGGCGGCTTCGGTCTGCGAAATTTCGTTGGGATGATGCACAGTGATGTGGTCTTCACCGCCGCAATGAATGTCGAAATATTCGCCCAAGAACTTGTGCGCCATCGCTGAGCACTCAATATGCCAGCCCGGAAAGCCCCGCCCCCACGGCGAATCCCACTCCATCTGGCGATGATCTTCAGGTGCTGAGAACTTCCACAACGCGTAATCGGTTGAGTGCTTTTTTTCACCCAAATCAACCCGCGAACCCGCCTGCAAACCGGCGATGTCTAGCCGCCCCAAGTAGCCATAGCTTGCCTGCTTGGACGTGTCGAAATAAATGCCGTCACTGGTGCGATAGGCATAGCCCTTTTTCTCAATTTCTTCGATGAAACTGATTTGCTCGGGAATGTTGTCGGTGGCCTTGCACCACACGTCAGGCTCCTGAATATTCAGCGCCTTCAGGTCAGCGCGAAAGGCATCGGTGTAGAGCCCAGCAATGGTCCACGCGGTCTGGCCGGTGCGCTTTGAGCCCGCCTCCATTTTGTCTTCACCGTCGTCCCCATCGGACACCAAATGCCCCACGTCGGTGATGTTCATCACATGATTGACGCGATAGCCATTGAGCTTGAGCACGCGCACCAAGCCGTCTTCAAACAGATAGGTGCGCAGATTGCCGATGTGCGCGTAGTTGTAGACCGTCGGGCCACAGGTGTACAGGCCAACCTCGCCGGGTTTCAGCGCCGTAAATTCGCGCTGCGAGCGCGTCCAGGTGTCATAGAGATGCAAGGACATAGTGTGGAGCAATAGCGCGACGATTAGAGACGAAAAAGGCTGCGCGGAGCAGCCTTTGAAATTTTGCTAAAAGCTTGAAACTTAGCGCGAAATGAGCAGAGTGCAAAGGCGAGCGGACAAGCCGCAGTCTTGACGCGGAAGCCGACAACAACGTCCACGTAACTGATAGTTATAGGCATTCATAGCGCTCCAGTTTAGCTTAGCTGACGGAGGCTACAGCGGCGCACAAAAGGCAATGCGCGATTGCACCCAACCTGCGTCGACCATGCGACCTATTTCTGCCGGGTCATCAAGCGTGCGCAAGTTGCGCCCCAAGCCGTCAATGCGGAAAAATTCGCTGACCGCATTGCTGCCTGCGGGGCATCCCGCCCGGTTCGGCAATGCAGCGAGAAACTGCATGCCATCCACCGCCCACCCGGCGTTGGCGGCGTAGGCTTTGCACTCTGCCACATTGTTGCTGTAGGCGAACCCCCCGCCGGCCACCAGACGCGAGCGGCACACCGGCTGCACGCGGGCGAGCGCATCCACGCGCGCGGTGAAACTGAAGCTGTCAACACTGAAACCGCTGCGCGCCCACAAACCACCGTGCAGACCCGCTTCCATTTGTGCGATTTCAACCGGGTCGGAGGTTAACGCGTACCGATCGGTGAAAACTTCGCGCAGCTCGATCAGCCGCACCCGATCACTTGATGCGCTGAGATCACCCGCCGAACGATTGGCTGTGACCGCGCCAACCGCACCCGCCGCATCAAGCAGCCCCGCGCCACAAGCGCCCGCTGCGCTGGCACAATCTGATCCGGCGACAAACGATCGCGCTGAACTAAGCAATCGGTTCATCACCTGCCCCGCCGACAACGTCGGATCTCGTGCCAACATCAAGGCGACCACTCCGGCGACGTGCGGCGCGGCCATGCTAGTGCCGCTGTAGGTGGCGTAGCTGGGCACGCCGGGCAGCCGGACACCGCCGTTGAGCGTTGAAATAACACCGGGCAAATCGCCGAAATCACCCCCAGGCGCGGTGATCGCAACGCCACTGCCAAAGTTGCTGTAACTCGACAAATCGCCCAACAGATTGCCGGCTGCTACGGCAATCACGCCTTTGCAGTTAGCGGGTGAAAAGTCAACTACACGCGAAGCATCATTGCCCGCAGAAATGACGATAACGGCTCCGCGCCCCACGGCACCGTCCACCGCCGACTGCATATCGGCCGTGCACGGTCCATAGCCACCGAGACTTAGGTTCACCACTTTTGCCGGATTTGCATTGCTTGGCACACCGGGCACCGCTACGCCGGCGGCCCAACGAATAGAGTCCGCTACGTCCTCATCGATACCGCCGCAACGACCCAGCGCGCGAATCGGCACGATGCGGGCGTTCGGGGCGACGCCCAAGATGCCCTCGCCGTCATTACTACTGGCAGCAATGATGCCTGCGACATGCGTACCGTGCCACGAACTGAAGGCGTTAAGCGGCGCCGCGCAAGCAACATCGTCATCAAAATTGCCAGACTCGGATGCGTCCGGGTCGCGACCATTTCCGTCGCTGGCGATAGGCAAATTACGCACCATGTCGTAGCCCGACATGAGCTTCGCGTCAAGCTCAGGATGGGAGCGAATCCCGGTGTCAATCACGGCAACGGCAACGGAGCCCGATGGCGTGAGATCCCAAGCCGGTGCAGCACGAATGCCGCCGACCCCAGTGCCCAGCGCCCATTGCTGAGCGAACATCGTATTGTTAGGAATCCATTGATGTCGCAACACGCGAACACGATCCGCGCTGCGAATACCCGGCTCGCTCGCTGCGGCCACAGCGATCGCCGCCATCGACGCGCCAGAGGTGCTAAGCGGCAACATGACCAGCGCTCGATTGCCGGTGGCGATGCGTTTCAAAGTAAGCGTTTGGCTGGTGCGGCGCGCCAGTGCTGCGACAACCACGGCCGCATCAGCGCCCGGGTTGAGCGTTAAGGCGAGCATCCGCCCATGAAATTCGGTTTCGGGCGCGGCGCGAAGAAGCGGCGCGTCGACCACAATGGCCTGCGCCCACAACACGCCTGCGCGCTCACGAAACACGGTGGCAAGTGCGGCAGCTTTGGCGCCATCGGTGGTGGTCACCTCGAACCCGCCGTTGCCACGCGAAATGGGGGCCGCAGCACCTGCGTCTTGCGCCAAGCGGTTGGCCACGACCTGCTCGCGGCCTTTAAGCTCAGGACTGAGTTTGAATTCAACCGTTGCGGCAAACGAGCCGAAGCTCGTCACGCCAGCAGCCAGTACGACCACGGCGATGATGCCCATCAACGCATAACGCTTGGGACAAACTTCGCCAAATGGTTCACTAATTTTTACTGCGGTTGACGGTGGCGTCATCACTCACTTCCGCGTCCCTGCTCACAC
>JACMNN010000063.1 GCA_014378555.1 Burkholderiales bacterium
CGTTGCTACTCCGCAGAAATACTCGCCGCCTTAATTACGCGCCCAAACATCTGGATATCACTACGAATCGTGGCATCAAACTGTGCGGTGCCCTGAAATTGCACGGTGCCGCCTGCGCCTTCGACGCCTTTCTTGAATCCGTCGAGTTGCACCGCCTTGGCCATTTCATCGGCGAGACGTTTGACGATTTCAGGCGGTGTGCCCATTGGCGCGACAAAGCCGAACCACGCGTCGACTGAGAAATTCGGAAAGCCTTCTTCCGCCGCGCTAGGCACATTGGGTAGGGATGCCACCCGTTTGTTGCCAGTGACGGCGAGGATGCGAATTTTGCCGGTATGGGACAGCGGAATGACGCCGGGCGGCGTGGTGATCACAATGTCAACATTACCCGCCGCGAGGTCGGTGACGGCGGGGCCGGTGCCTTTGTACGCAATCGGCGTCATCTTTGTTTCTGCCAATTGCTCGAGCAGCGCGCCTGAAATGTGGTGCAACGATCCGGGGCCAGCAGTACCGTAATTCAGCTTGCCAGGATTGGCCTTTGCGTAGGCGATCAACTCCTTTAATGTTTTCACGGGTAGCTTGTCGGTGACGGCAATAGCCTGCGCCGAGTTGATGATGAGTGCCACCGGCGTGAAGCTTTTAAGCGGATCCCAATCGAGGTTTTTGTAGAGGAAAGGATTGGCCGCATGAAAGCCGGAATACGCGGCAAGCAGCGTGTGACCGTCGGGTTTCGCCTTGGCCACGTAACTTGCCGCGATGTTGCCCGAGGCGCCGGGCCGGTTCTCAACGATCACCGGTTGTCCGAGTGCTTTGCTCAACGGCTCTGCGATTTGTCGCGCCATCAAATCGGTGGAGCCACCGGGGGTCACGGGAACGATCAGCGTGATCTGGCGTGATGGAAACGACTGCGCGACGGCAGGGGTCGGTGCGATCAGGCCAATAACGGCTAAAGATATCGCGTTGAAGAGAGCTGCGCGAGGGCCCGCAAGCTTTAAAACGTTCATGGATTACCCTTGAAATGATGGGTGGTTGACGCAAACTACAACGGTTGCAATTTTCCGAATCCTACATTTTTCCGCATGAACCCCCAAGCCAATACCCTGTTTTCCCCTATTCGCGTCGGCGCAATCGAAGCCAAAAATCGCATTTTCATGGCGCCGCTCACGCGCTGCCGCGCAACCCCCGGCACTGATGCGCCGAACGCGATGATCGCCGAGTATTACGCGCAGCGCGCCAGCGCCGGCATCATCGTGTCTGAGGCCACACAGGTGTTGCCTACTGGCAAGGGCTACGTCGGCACGCCGGGCATTTACAGCGCGGAACAGGAAGCGGGCTGGAAGCTTGCAACGGCTGCGGTTCACGCAAAGGGCGGCAAGATCGTCGCGCAACTGTGGCACGTCGGCGCGATCTCGCATCCCGATTTGCAACCAGATCACGCGTTACCGGTCACCGCCAGCACCGGCTTCAACCCCGGCGGCACGCTGTACACACAAAACGGCAAGACCGAACGGGTTGCCGCACGCGGCCTCGAAACATTGGAAGTCAAAGAGTACATCGCAGCGTATCGCCACTCATCCGAGGTTGCCAAACGCGCCGGCTTTGACGGCGTGGAAATTCACAGCGCGAACGGCTATTTGCTCGAACAATTCATTCGCGACAGCTCCAATAAGCGCAGTGATGAATTCGGTGGAGCAATTGTTAATCGCATTCGCTTTACGTTGGACGTTGTAGACGGCGCAATCTCAGTGTGGGGCAAAGAGCGCGTGGGCATTCGCCTGTCACCAGTCACCGCCGCCAACCACGCCACACCCGACAGCAACACGCAGGCCACCTACGGCGCGCTGGTCGAGGCGCTTGCTAAACGCGGCATCGCCTTTGTGCATTTCATCGAAGGCAACACCGGCGGCGCGCGCGACCTCACCGGCTTCGATTTTTCGTGGGCAAAGAAGACGCTGACTGCGGCCGGCGTGACTTATGTGGCCAACAATAAATACGATCGTGCGATGGCGATGGATGCGGTAGCGCACAGCGCGGCCGATGCAGTTGCATTCGGCGTGCCGTTCATCGCCAACCCCGATTTGCCAGAGCGCTTATCTCAACACACAGCGATGAACGCGGCCAATCCAAAAACGTTTTATAGCGCTGGGCCAGAGGGCTACACGGATTACCCGACGCTGTAGCAGCGCTGGGCGCGCGGGCTCTCACCCGCGCGCGTCGGCGGCGACTATTAACCTACGCTGATGTATCCACCATCGACGGGCAATATGGTTCCGGTCACATAACGCGCCGCGTCCGAACACAGAAACATAATCGGATCAGCGATCTCGGCGGTTTCTGCCCAACGATTCATCGGAATACGGCCCATGATTTGTGCGTTGCGCTCGGGGTTTTCGCGCGCGCCGCGTGACAGCTCGGTGACCACCCAGCCTGGCGCGACGGCGTTCACGCGAATGCCGTCAGGCGCATACGCCGCGCCGAGCGACATCACGAGATTTTTCACTGCACCCTTAGATGCCGAATAAGCCGGTTGCACTGGCCCGCCGAAAAAGCTCATCACCGAACCGATGAACACGATCGCGCCGTTTGATTTCGCCAGCAGCGGACGCGCGGCGGTCGCCACGCGCATACCGCCGGTGAGGTTCACGTCGATTACCTCGGCAAACGTCTCGGGATCGTGCTCGGCAGCGCGGCGAATAATGCCCGCCGAATTCACCACGAAATCAAGTTGATCGAGCGAGCCGATGAGACGTTTAACGGCTTCACCGTCGCGAACATTGAGCGTTTCGCAACGCACCCCCGCGAAGTCAGGATTCACCCTTGCGGCGTTCATCTCCTGTTCGGTCACGCCACAGGCAATGACCTTCGCGCCCGCGCGCTTGAACGCGAGCGATGCCGCAGCACCAATACCTGAAACGCCGCCGGTGACGAGCGCTACTTTGCCTGAGAAATTAAATAATGTGTTCATGCATCAAATGTAACCAACGCGCGATTGGGCGCAGTCGCGATTAGCGCAAAGTGCGTAATCGAGGCTACGGCGACTAAAAAGTGAGTGAGCCCGAGCGCCTGATTTCTTCGTGCAACCAGCATGGATCAAGATCAGCACCGTTTGGCCATGTGACTGCGCCGTATACAAGGCCGACTTGCTCGAATAGCAATAGGTCCCCGAGGGCTGCGAACATTCCCGCGTCCGGGCGCTGAATCAGGGTTGCCAAGTCGGCACTGCCCTGCGTTCCATCATAAAACGTCAATGCTAGGCAATAGTTGGGCAGCGCAGTGACGGCCGCAACGCGCCACGGAGCGACGGGTGAAATGGACGGCGCTATTCCAGCGGAATGATTTTCTTGGGCATCTGTTTGGCTTGACATAAGTCCCAGTCCTCCATCAATTCAACGCGATGCAGCGCCGCCCATTCAAGAACCAACGCCATGGCCCGTCGCAGCAGCTTTCCGCCAATTGTGTCCAAAGTCCGAATATCTATCAACGCTTCATGTTCAGCATAAAGCGCGTGAAAATGCGGCGGCGCGTGTT
The DNA here is from genome assembly GCA_014378555.1 of Burkholderiales bacterium. Classification (GTDB taxonomy): domain Bacteria; phylum Pseudomonadota; class Gammaproteobacteria; order Burkholderiales; family Casimicrobiaceae; genus Casimicrobium. Next base: position 3,529 of record JACMNN010000063.1, read on the forward strand.
CTCGCCAAAACATCTGAATGACGATTCCAAAAAACTGGCTGATGGTCGGCACCGCGTGCGTCCGTTGTTCAGTTACTTCAAACCCTTGAATCGCACTCGCTTAGGCCGCGCGCCTTCTTCACCGAGTCGCTTCACTTTGTCCGCCTCGTACTCATGGAAGTTGCCGTTGAAGAACTGCCAATGGCTGTCGCCTTCGCACGCCAGAATGTGGGTGCAAATTTTGTCGAGGAACCAACGGTCATGCGAGATGACAAGGGCTGTGCCTGCAAACTCCAGCAGCGCGTCTTCCAGCGCGCGCAACGTTTCAACGTCCAGATCGTTGGACGGTTCATCGAGCAACAACACGTTGCCGCCTTTGAGCAGGGTCTTGGCCAGATGCAAACGTCCACGTTCACCGCCCGACAAATTGCCGACTTTCTTTTGCTGATCGCCGCCTTTAAAGTTGAAGCGGCCGATGTAGGCGCGACTCTGCATCTCGAAGCGACCGACGGTAAGGATGTCAGCACCGCCGGACACGTCTTCCCACACCGTTTTGTTGTCGTCCAAGCTCTCGCGTGATTGGTCGACGAAGGCCATTTGCACGGTGTGGCCGATGACGACTTCGCCGCTGTCTGGTTTTTCCAGGCCGCGAATCAGTTTAAAGATGGTCGATTTGCCAGCACCGTTCGGACCGATGATGCCAACGATTGCTCCCGGTGGAATCGCGAAGCTCAAATCATCAATCAGCATGCGGTCGCCGAAGCTCTTGCTGATGTTTTTGAACTCGATTACTTGATTGCCGAGGCGTTCGGAAACCGGAATAAATATCTCGTTGGTTTCGTTCCGCTGTTGGTATTCGTGGCTCGACAATTCTTCGAATCGTGCCAGACGCGCCTTACTCTTGACCTGACGGCCCTTCGGGTTTTGCCGCACCCATTCCAGCTCTTTTTTCAACGCGCGTTGGCGAGCCGATTCGCTCGATTCTTCCTTCTTCAGTCGGTCGCCTTTTTGCTCAAGCCACGCGCTGTAATTGCCTTTGTACGGAATGCCTTGCCCGCGATCGAGCTCAAGAATCCACTCAGCGGCGTTGTCGAGAAAATAGCGATCATGGGTCACGGCAACCACGGTGCCCTGATAGCGCGCGAGGAACTGCTCTAGCCACTCCACGCTCTCGGCATCCAAGTGGTTGGTGGGCTCGTCGAGCAGCAACATGTCGGGCTTCGACAGCAGCAGTCGGCACAGCGCAACGCGGCGCTTTTCACCGCCAGAGAGCACGCCGACGCGGGCGTCCCACGGTGGCAGGCGCAGTGCGTCGGCAGCAACGTCAAGCTGCGCGTCCGTGTTGTGGCCATCGCCTGCGGAAATAATGGCCTCCAGCTCGCCCTGCTCTTTGGCGAGCGCATCGAAGTCAGCATTTTCGTCACCGTAAGCCGCGTACACCTCATCCAAACGGCTCTGTGCGGCCTTCACGCCACCTAGGCCTTCCTCAACGATCTCGCGCACGGTTTTGTCGCCGTCGACCAGCGGCTCTTGGGGCAGATAGCCCACCTTGATCCCGGCCTGCGGACGCGCCTCACCGGTGAAATCTTTGTCCACGCCAGCCATGATTTTGAGCACGGTGGATTTGCCTGAACCGTTCAGACCGAGCAGGCCGATTTTGGCGCCGGGGAAGAAGGACAAAGAGATGTCCTTGATGATGACGCGCTTGGGCGGAACAGTCTTGCTGACCGCATTCATGGTGAAGATGTATTGCATATCCTGGGGCTCTATTTTTTTTCGTCATTCCCGCGAGGGCGGAAATCCAGACCGAATGGGGATGTTCGCGCTGTATGAAGTGAATTTTGCCGAGCGCGCCAAGGTCTGGCTCCCCGGCCAAAGGTGCGGCTGGGGATGACAGGGCGTTGAGAGCGCGCCGCAATACGAACTGTATCGGCAGCTAAGCCTTTATTATCTCAGGCCGCCTCGTATTTTTTCAATCACGCACTGTTTATTTATGCGCAGCTTCCGCTACCAACTCGTCAACGTCTTTGTTGAATCCAGCAGCGCCACTTTTGGCGGCAACCCGCTCTGTGTGTTTGAGGACGCGCACGGCATGACCGACGCCGAAATGCAGGCACTCACCGCACAGTTCAATCTGTCGGAAACCACGTTCATCCTGCCTCGGCAAGGCATGCACCCACAAGTGCGCATCTTTACGCCGGCGTTTGAGATGCCATTTGCCGGGCATCCGACTATTGGCACAGCGTTCGTGGCAAATGCTTTGGGGCTCGACGGCTGCAGCGGCGACTCGCTGAAGCTGGCGCTCAAGGTGGGCGACATTCCGGTGGTTCGCGACGCACAAGGCGCCTGGACCTTCACCGCGAACCCGCACGTCAGTCGGGCGGTGGATTTCTCGCGGGCAGACGCCGCCGCGATGCTCGGCATTGCCGAGGGCGACTTGGGTGCCGCGCCGCGCTATGTCGACAACGGCAGCGAGCAGGTGGTGATTCCGGTGGCGTCACTTGACGCCCTTGCAAGGGTGAAGCCGGTGCCAGAGCTGCTCAAAAAGCATGTCCAAGTGCGGCTGGATCGCTATCTTGCCTATGCGGTGGCCCGGGTAGCACCGAACCAATTTCAAGTGCGTTTTTTCTTTCCGAAAGACGGCGCCATGATGGCTGAAGATCCCGGCACCGGCTCTGCCTGCGCCTGCCTTGGCGGCTATTTGCTCGACGCGGGCGAGCCCACGCCCTCGCAATTCACAGTTACCCAGGGCGAATTTATAAATCGTCGTAACGTGCTGCAGCTGTCACTGACCAACGATAAACAGGTTCGCGTCGGCGGGCGCGTGTTGCCATTGGGTGCTGGCGAAATTCACTTGCCGTAGCTCGATGCGGCTAGGCATACGCAGATTAGTGTCATCCTGAGCGCGGCGAGGGATCAGTTCGCATGCGAGGACGGTGGCGAGTCATTGCAATCATTGCATGGCGCATGATCCTTCGGTTGTCGCTCAGGATGACAAGTGGCCCCTCGCCATATTGCATTAGCGCATCTAGCTGATTCGTAGATGCAATTGTGGCGTCCGCATTTACAAGTTCGCTTTTCGGCACGTGTATTATTGTAGTAATACAGTAATTAAATTTAGCCCTTACCTTGTTTCGCTTCGACTTGCTGCCTTCATCCGCGACGCCGATCTATCGTCAGATCGTTGATCAAGTGGCGCGCGCTGTCGCGTCGGGCTTGCTTGCGGCGGATGACGAGCTGCCCTCGGTGCGTGCTGTGGCGCAGCTGTACGTGGTGAATCCGATGACGGTGTCGAAAGCATATTCGCTGCTCGAAGTGCAAGGGCTGGTCGAACGGCGTCGCGGCGTTGGCATGATCATTCGCGGCTCGCTGGCCACCGCGCTGCCGGAACGGCTCGCGCAGCTGCGTCCCGCGCTTGAGCACGCCGCCAGCGTCAGCCGCCAACTCGGTATTACGGCTGAAGCCTCCATCCATGCGTTCCAGCAAATCCTCGTAGCAACCGATCAGGAAACATTCCATGAATGAAACCAGCGCACGGCACGACGCCGCAGCAGCGATCGAGGTAAATCACCTGAGCCTGCGCTACGGGGCGGTGACGGTGCTCAACGATGTCAGCTTTTCAGTCGCAGCGGGATCCGTGCTCGGTGTCGTGGGCAGGAATGGCGCCGGCAAATCGTCGCTGTTGCAGTGTCTGCTCGGGCTCACCGTGCCACAGGGCGGCGCGTCGAGCTTGCATGGCTGTTCGAGCCTTGCGCTGACCGACGCGGTGAAGGCGCGGCTGGGTTATGTCGCGCAAACGCCAGAGCTGTTTGATTGGCTGCGGGTACGCGAGCAGATTGCGCTCATCGGCGGGCTTTATCCCGGCTGGTCGGAGGCGCGCGCATCGGCACTCTGCAGGCGCTTTGAATTGCCGGACGACTTGCGCGTGGTCAAGCTCTCACTGGGCGAAAAGCAACGTTTGGCAATCGTGCTGGCGCTCGCGCATCAACCGGATTTGCTGGTGTTTGACGAGCCCAGTGCGAGCCTCGATCCGGTCGGACGTCGTGATTTTTTGCGTGCGTTATTCGAGCAGGAAGCACTGAACGGCGAGGCGGTCACGGTGGTCATTTCAAGTCACCTGCTGCACGACCTGGAGCGCGTGGTGACGCACTTGCTATTTCTCGATCAGGGACGCGTGCAACTGATCGGCGCGCGCGACGAGCTGGCCGAGCAAATTCGTGCCGTATTCACCGATACACCGGTTGCATCTCAAGCGGGTGTGCTGCACACACGAAAGCTTGCCGACAACACCTGGCAAAGCGTTATCGACGTGCGGACGCTGCCTGCCGGCTCGCTTCCGCCCAACGCGCGAATGCAGGCGTTTGGGCTGGCCGACCTGTTTGTGGCGCTCAATTCGTGAAGGCGGAATTTGCGCTGTGGCGGCTCGGGATCGGGTTGTACGGCGGCTGGCTATCGCTTGCCATGCCGGCGTTGGCAATTTTGCTTGGCTATGGCGCGTTGCTGTACGTTGTGTTTAACCCGTTGCGAGAATTCGGCAATCCTGAAATGGCGATACACGGCGCCGCCACTGCGGTCATTTTTTCGTTTGTCTACATTGCTTTTGCACTCACCATGGTGCGCAGGCAATGGCGCGTCAATCCGCTGCTACGGCTGGCCCCGGGCGCGCATCGCGTCACCGCAGCACTGACCTGGCGGGTCGCGTCGATCGCGCTGATTACGATGCTGCCCGCGGTAATACTTCGCGCGCTATCGCAGGTCAAATTTGGGTCGGCAGTCGGCGCGACAATTTCATTTGCTGACGTTTCGCCGCAAGGCTTTGTCTTCGCGGGGTTGTATCTCGTGCATGTTGTCGTTCTAGTAGCCATTACATGTGGGCCGCTTAAAGTGCCGACGCGGTTTGCGCCGCTAGCGATAATGTATGGCGCAATGCCGTGGACCAGCTCGAACTGGTCGTGGATGCCGTTGCTGACTTGCACGTTTCTGGTCTGCGTGACATGGTTTCGGCGTTGGCGGCAGATCGACGACAACACAAAGTTGTCTTGGCATAAAACGATGGCAGAGCGAGCGCGGCAGCGCACCCACTGGTGGGCGGGGCGATGGCAACGACGTGCGGCAACAGCGACCGGTGGCGGTGCGGCAAGCCTGCGTATCGCGGCCCTGCTTGCCACGCAGCCCAGCGCGCTTTTCACGACCCTGTCAGTCGTCGCGCTGATCGCATACATGGTGATTAAACCGGGGTTCATGGATGCCTATGCCGCGTCATGGTTTTGGGCGTATGTGGTGGCTGCGCTCGCGGCAAAACCATCACCCGTCCCGCTGGCGCGGGTGATGCTGCTGCCGCTGGGCGCAGAGCGCACGCGCATTGGTCAGATCATGGGCACCGTGTGGATGCGCGACAGTTGGATGCGTTTGGCGCTGGGCATCAGTATCGGACTGATTGTTCACACGTTTTGCTGGTGGCTGGAATGGCCGGCGTTTCTGAGGGCGCCGTTTTTCGCTGGGGACGACGCCATTACGCAACTACTCTGGATCCCAATGGCGCATTCAGTGGGTTTATGCGGCATCGCATTAAGCGCGGTGCTGCTGGCCAGC
>JACMNN010000064.1 GCA_014378555.1 Burkholderiales bacterium
CAATGCCTCGATCAACTCCTTGCGTGTGGTCATGCTGATTTGCCTCGTCACGTTGCACCGCCCCCGCCGGACCATCCGACGGGTAGCAGGCTATGTGAGGCAACAGGTCAGCACCGGTAGCAGTTCTGATGAGTCAATGCGCCGGCCAAGATAGTTGACGCCGACCAGCGCGAAATCTCGACCGCTGCATCCGAGCAGAGCTGTAGCTTTACTTAGGTCGGCTGCGCCGGCGAAGTTCAACTTCGATGCTGGGCTGGATGAGTGGTGACGTGGTGAGGGGCACGACGGGCTGCGATGCGGGCGCAACGATTGGCACAACCGAGGAAATCACCAAAGGCACAAACTGGGCTGGCGTGGGGTCAGCGCCGCGCCGGTGGATCGCCGCGTGCGCGCGATCTGACGCCAGCTGTGCACGACGTTGGCGTTGATGCCGCGTGCCATAGCCACCCTGGCAACCGAAGCCCCAGGTGCTTCGCATTCGTTCACCACTGCGCCTTCAGTTCTGCGCTGTACTTGCGCCGCTTTAAATTCTTTTCCGCTGCCATCGTGTCCACTTAATTGTGAACTGACCCCACGAAGTTGGACAGTTGGTGGGCTAAATCGTGGCTGAGCACCGACGATATTCGATGGGGCTAAGTCCGTTCAATTTCAGCCGGATTCGGTCATGGTTGTAGTAGCGGATGTAGCCCCTCAGACCGACCTCCAGTTCGTCCAGACTGCTGAATTTGTTCAGATGGAAATATTCCGATTTCAACGTCCCGAAGAAGCTCTCCATCGCGGCGTTGTCCAGGCAATTTCCCTTTCGAGACATGCTCTGGGTTATGGCTCGCTCATCAAGGCGTTGACGGTACTTGTCCATCTGATACTGCCAGCCTTGGTCGGACTGCAGGATCGGGCGGTCATCTGGTCCGAGGCGAGAGAACGCCCTGTTCAGCATTGAACCGATCATGTTGAAGAGCGGCCGCCTCGCGGTGGTGTACGCAAGGATCTCGCCGTTGAACAGGTCCATGACGGGGGACAGATACAGCTTCCGTCCATCGACCTTGAACTCGGTTACGTCGGTCACCCACTTCTCGTTTGGGCGTGATGCATCAAAGTTTCTGTCGATGAGATTCGGAGCAACCTGACCAACTTGCCCGCGGTAAGACCGGTACTTCTTTATGCGCACCAACGACTTTATCTGCAGCGCCTGCATGAGCCGCTGCACCGTCTTGTGGTTGATCACGCTGCCTTGCCGACGCAGCGTCGCCGTGATGCGCCGGTAGCCGTATCGGCCCTTGTGTCGGTCGTAGATCGCCTTGATCTGGTCTTTGGTGGTCGCGTACCTGTCTGTGGCGTGCAGGGCAGCCTACTGGTAGTAGAACGTGCTTCGCGCAAGGCCTGCGGCGCGGAGAAGTGCCGCGAGAGGATGTTGCGGCCTTAGTTCAATCACGATCTGCGCTCGCTGCCTGGCGCCGACTTCGCTTGAGCTTGAACTAAGGCCTTCAATTTTTTTAGGTACGCGTTCTCCGTGCGAAGGGCTTCCAATTCTTCTAACAACTCTTGGCGGCTTGGCAACGCCGCACCGTCAGGATCTGTCAATGGCTTGGAGGCGCCGTCGGTCGCCTCTGGTTTTCGCCGTGAAGGTTGATGAGGCATCAGACCGGCCACGCCAAATTCGTCATATGCGCGCTCCCAAGCGGCGATGGAGTCAAAGCGGCGAACGTTGAACAGCGCCCCTGCCTGCCGATAGGACAGTTCCTGCGACTTGAGCTTTTGCAGGACCTCGAGCTTGAAGTTTAGGTCGTACGTCTGTCGTGGCTTGCGCTGAATGCCAGCGATGCCGATTGCTTCATATGCGGCAACCCATTTGCGAAGCGATGCGACGTCGGCGTTGTGCAGCGTCGCTGTCGCACGTAGCCCCAGCTCGCAAGAGATGTAGCTTTCGACGCCATCCAGCTTTTGCTTCTCTGAGTATTTCTTCAAGTTGGTGTCTCGGGTGAGTCCAACTTTCTGGGGTCAGTTCAGTTGTTACGTAGACACCATCGTTAACTGTCTGAACCCCTCGCGCAAGATGGGATGGCTGGACACTTACTTTTCATCGACCGCAGCGAGGAGCGTGCTGTAGAGATAAATAGTGGCCCAGTGGACGCCGAATCGTTGTGCCGACCGTTCGGCTCGCCCCTGGATCAATGGCGTTTCGCCAACGCAGAGCAAGGCCTGAGCGACACGTTCGAGTTGATACCAACGTTTGGCGGACACGACTTCCAGCCGATCGGACGTGCTGCCGCGAACTGGAAAGGACTTCACAGGATATTTATCCAAAGAACCGAGAGGTCGGTGCCAAAACGCAACTGACTGGGTCGGAAACGCATATTGCCGACCAGGAACGTCGTGCCTGGCTGGTCGGTGAACCCGTCATTGTCCAAATATTCGTTCTTCGATACTTGCGGCGCTGCTGGCTTTACTGCTCCCCTACTGTCACACCATTTTCACAAAAGCGCTGCACACTGAAATCGATTTCAGTTTTTGACTGCGCATCGCTTTGTTTAATCACCCACCCAAAACCATTCACGACGTGTCCGACAAAGCAGGTGTGTCACCTGCCACGGTGTCGCGCGTGTTCAACGCGCCGCAGACCGTGCGTTTGCCACTGCGTGAGCGCGTGCAAGCTGCGGCACTGGTGCTTGGCTATCGGCCCAACACCGCTGCACGTTCACTGCGCACACAGCGCACGAAAGCGCTGGGTGTGGTGTTGCCCACCCTGCTGAATCCGGTGTTTGCCGAATGCTTGCAGGGTGTCTCGCAAGCGGCGATGTTGGGCGGCTATTCCATCGTGCCGATCACCACCGACTATGAGGTGGCGCATGAGTCGCGCGCCGTCGACTTGCTGTTGGCGCGCGGTGTGGATGCCCTTATCTTGTGCGTGGCAAACGCGGCGCGTTCAAAGGTGCTCGCGCGGCTGCGTGCGGCGAATGCCACTTATGTGCTGGTCTATAACCGCCACGCGCGCCACCCATGTGTGTCGGTGGATGGGGGTGCAGCAGTGACGACTTTGGTGGCCCGGCTGCATGCCTTGGGTCATCGGCGCATCTTGATGGTCAGTGGTGCGCTGCGCACATCAGACCGTGCACAGCAACGCCACCGGGGCTACTTACGGGGCATGCAGATGAGCGGCTTGGCACCGCTGTTGCTGGAGGTGCCCTTCATGGACGGTGCGACGGACCGCATCGTTGCGCAATTGTCTGAGCTGGAGGGCTCACCGGTCATGCCGACCGCCTTGGTGTGCTCGAACGACTTGCTGGCCATTCGCAGCGTGCGCGCAGCGCGCCAGCTCGGCCTACGGGTGCCCGACGACTTGTCGATAGCGGGGTTTGACGGCATTGCGCTCGGGTGCGATCTGACGCCCGCGCTGTCCACCATCGTGCAACCGAATGCCGAAATGGGTCGACGCAGCGTCGAATGGCTGGTGCGCGCTTTGGCGGCAGACGTGCCGCTGAACGCGGTTGACAGTCTCACGCTCGACCTGCATTTCCGCGACGGCGAATCGATGGCTTCGCCCCGCTCGGCACCGCTCATTTCTGCTCAAGTGCTTTCTCAACCCACCCCACGAAGGACAAGACCATGAACGCTTTATCTTTAGTCCCCAGCTTGCCGCGAAGAGCGCTGCAAGTGCTCCATGCTGCCGCGCTTGCGCTGGGCCTGTTTGGCGCCACCAACGCATTCGCGCAAAACGCCATTTGCTACAACTGCCCACCCGAATGGGCGGACTGGGCCAGCCAACTTCGCGCCATCAAAGACAAGACTGGCGTCACCGTTCCACCCGACAACAAAAACTCAGGCCAAACGCTGGCGCAGTTGGTGGCCGAAAAAGCCAGCCCGGTGGCCGACATGGCTTACTACGGCGTGACCTTCGGTATCCAAGCTAAAAAAGAAGGCGTGACCGCAGCCTACAAGCCCGCCGCTTGGGCTGATATTCCCGACGGCTTGAAAGACCCAGAAGGTCACTGGTTCACGATCCATTCCGGCACCCTGGGCTTCATGGTCAACGTTGACGCGCTCAAGGGCAAGCCAGTACCGCGTTCATGGGCCGACCTCCTCAAGCCCGAATACAAGGGCCTGATCGGCTACCTTGACCCGGCCTCGGCCTTCGTTGGTTATATTGGCGCAGTGGCGGTGAACAACGCACGCGGTGGCAACCTGGACAACTTCGGCCCGGCCATTGAGTGGTTCAAGGCGCTCAAGAAGAACGAGCCCATCGTTCCCAAGCAAACCTCGTATGCCCGCGTGCTGTCGGGCGAGATTGCGATTTTGTTGGACTACGACTTCAACGCCTACCGCGCCAAATACAAAGACAAAGCCAACGTCGAGTTCGTGATCCCCGCGGAGGGCACTGTGGTGGTGCCTTACGTGATGAGCGCCGTGGCCAAAGGCCCGAACGCGGCCAACGGGCACAAGGCGCTGGACTTTGTGTTGTCCAACGAAGGGCAAGCCCTTTGGGCCAATGCGTATTTGCGGCCCGTGCGCGCTTCGGCCATATCCAAAGAAGCACAGTCGCGCTTTCTGTCCCCTGCTGAATACGCCCGTGCCCAAACCGTCGACTACGCGCGCATGGCCGAGGTGCAGAAGGCATTTTCCGATCGCTATCTGCGTGAGGCGCAGTGACTGTTGAACTTCGCAAGGCAAGCCTGTGATCTTGGCAGTCTGCGCTGTTCCGGCGGCTGTGGTGTTCGCGGCTTTTTGGCTGCTGCCCATGGTGCGCCTGGTGCTGCTTCCCGCCAGCAAAGGTTGGACCACTTACTTTGCGGTGCTGACTGAGCCGCGCTACTTGCAAAGTCTGTGGCAAACCACGCTGCTGTCGGCGGTGGTCACGTTGGTGTCGCTGGCGGTGGCCGCAGCAGTGGGCCTGTACCTGGGTCGGCGTCAGTTCGCAGGGCGGCGTTTGCTGCTGTCGGTGTTGACATTGCCGCTGTCGTTTCCCGGCGTGATCGTTGGGTTTTTTGTCATCTTGATGGGCGGCCGACAAGGGCCGTTTGCCAGCCTCACCGAGGCGGTGTTCAGCGAGCGCATCACGTTCGCTTACGGTGTGACGGGGTTGTTTTTGGCTTACGTGTACTTTTCGTTGCCGCGCGCCATCGCGTCCTTCACCGCCGTGGCCGAGCGCATGGAGCCCGAACTTGAAGAGGCCGCTCGCTCGCTGGGCGCGCAGCGTTGGCACATCGCGCGCGATGTCTGGTGGCCGGCTTTGCAACCCACTGCGCTGGCGGTCGGTGCCATCGTTTTTGCCACCGCGATGGGCGCGTTTGGCACTGCTTTCACCTTGGCCAGCCGCTTCGAGGTGCTGCCCATCACCATCTACAACGAGTTCACCAACTACGCCAACTTTGCGCTCGCCGCGTCTCTGTCGATCACGCTGGGCCTGGTGACTTGGGCGGTGTTGTTTGTTGCGCGGCGTTTCGGTGCTGCCTCCGTCGGGGTGGGCGCATGAAGCGCGCACTCAAACGCTGTAGCGCAACGCACCAACAAGGCCGCCTTGATGCGCCGGTGCTGCTGAGCGTCACCTTGCTGGTGACGCTGTTCACGGTGCTGCCGATGCTGCTGTCGATCACCGCCGGTTTGAGTAACAACTTCACACGCGGCGTGGCCAGCGGACTGACCACGCGCTGGATCGTCGAGGTGTGGTCGCTGTACGGCTCAACCGTCTGGAGTTCTGTGCTGTTGGCGTTGAGCTGCATGGTGCTGGTGCTGTGCATAGGTGTGCCCTGCGCATGGGCGCTGGCGCGAAGCGAGTCGCGCGCTGCGCGCGTGTTTGAAGATCTACTGACGTTGCCGGTGGCGGTGCCCGGCCTTGCCAGTGCGCTTGCGTTGATCTTGGCCTACGGCGAGTTGCGCGGCTTTCGTCAAAGCTTCTTGTTCATCTTGGCAGGTCATGTGGTGTTCACGCTGCCCTTCATGGTGCGCACCGCGTCGGCGGCGTTTGCGCGCCCCGATTTGCAGTCGCTTGACGAGGCTGCACGCTCACTCGGCGCGAGCTTTTTGCAGCGTTTTTTCGGCGTGCTGGTGCCTGCAGTGGCACCGTCCATCGTGGCGGGAAGCCTGATGGTGTTTACTTTGTCAGTAGGCGAGTTCAACCTCACGTGGATGCTGCACACCCCACTCACGCGCACGCTGCCGGTGGGCTTGGCTGACAGTTACGCGTCGATGCGCATCGAAATCGGCTCGGCCTACACCTTGGTATTTTTTACTGTCATCTTGCCGATCTTGTGGGCCATGCAAGCCGTGGCCCGTTGGACAGAGAAAGCTTATGGATCAAAACTTGGCTAACGGCGCGGAACCGTTCAACGCTGCACCGAGCACGCGCATTGAGGTGATGGAGTGCGCCAAAACCTACGTCGGCGGCGTGCAGGCTTTGTGCCCCACCTCGCTCACGGTTCAACCCGGCGAGGTGCTGGCCTTGCTGGGCCCGTCGGGCTGCGGCAAGACCACGCTACTGCGCGTGATCGCTGGTTTGATCGACCCCGACCGCGGTGGGCGCATCGCCTTCAACGGCAAAGACGTCACTGTGCGCCCGATAGAAAAACGCTCAGTGGGCATGGTGTTCCAGCATTACGCGTTGTTCCCGCAAATGACAGTGGAGGGCAACATCGGTTACGGCCTGCGCGTGCGCGGCGTGCCCGCGCCGCAAATTCGCCGCCGCGTGGGCGAAGTCATTGACCTGGTGCGACTGACAGGCTTGGAGAAGCGCCGCCCGGCGCAACTGTCGGGCGGACAGCGTCAACGTGTTGCGTTGGCCCGCGCCGTGGCGGTGCAGCCCCGCGTGCTGCTGCTCGACGAGCCTTTGACAGCGCTGGACGCCAAGCTCAAGGAAGCCCTGCGCGACGAATTGGCGCAACTGCTGCGCGAGCTGCACATCACCGCCGTGCATGTCACCCACGACCAAACCGAAGCGCTGGCCATCGCCGACCGCTTGGCGGTGATGCAGGCAGGGCGCATCGTGCAGGTGGGTCGCGGCGAAGACTTGTATCGCCAGCCTGGCCATCCGTTTGTGGCCGAGTTTTTAGGCCGTGTGAACCGGCTGCAGCGCGACCCCACTGCCAACGCTGGTGTGGCGCTGGGCGGTGTCGAGTTAGCGTGCCCTGCTGCGTTGCACCGCCAAACCACGCTGTTGGTGCGGCCCGAAGATGTGCAAATTCACCTCGGCACTGCGCCACCTTTCGCAGCGCAGGGTACGTCTTGGGGCCAGGCGCGGGTACTGCAGCGCAGCTTCCTCGGCAACCGAGTTCAGCTGCGACTTATGGTGTTGGGACAAGCTGATGTGTTGGTGTCAGACCAGCCACGAGACTGCGCAGCGGCGGTCAACGACACGGTGCACATCACCATCGATCCGGCGTGCTTGATGCCCGCCAGTTTGAATGCCGTTTCATGCTGAAAACCTTGCTGGCCCAGCTGACCGACCTGCACATTCGCGAGCCCGGCCGACTGGCTTATGGTCGGTTGAACACCGCCCCCTATTTGCGGTCGGCCGTGCAGGCCGTCAACGCCTTGCCGCAAAGGCCGGACGCCCTTGTGTTGACTGGAGACCTCACCGACTTTGGCCGCGCCGCCGAATATCATCATCTGGCCGAGCTGCTGTCCCCACTCACGATGCCGTACTACCTGATGCCCGGGAACCACGACGAGCGCTCCCAAATGCGTCGCAGCTTCGCCCACCACGAATACTTGGGCCACGACGAGTTTGTGCAGTACAGCGTCAGCCTTGGCAAGGACGACGAACAAAACCAAGCGCAAAGCCTTCGACTCGTGGTCCTGGACACGGTAGAGCCGGACCTTCCGTCAGGTCGTCTTTGCGCTAAACGTTTGCGATGGTTTGAAGATACCCTAGCGCGGCATCGCGGGCAGTCTGTGGTGGTTGCCATGCATCACCCACCGTTTGAAACGCTGATTGGCCATATGGACCGGATCGGCCTGTTGGAAGGCGTGGACGCGCTCGCTGAAATTTTGTCTGCTTACGCCAACGTCGAAAGGGTCATCTGTGGGCACCTGCACCGTACGATCTACGCCAGCGTGGGTGGCACGGTGGTCAGCACCGCGCCCAGCCCGGCGCATCAGGTTTGTTTGGACCTTGCGTCCAACGCGGTCTCGGCATGGACATTGGAGCCACCGGGCTTTCACCTGCATGCGTGGAGCGGGCCGGGGCGCATGGTCACGCATGTGGCGGCCATCGGCGAGTTCGACGGGCCGCATCCATTTCACGGCGAGGGAAGGCTGATCGACTGAAACTTTTCCAGGCTGCCCTGCTTGTATCAACAGACTCAAACTCCACTCACCATCAATACGATGGCCGCGAAGCTGTCGTATGCAAGGCATGTTAAAGATCGCGCATGCCAGACCTGTAAACCCTATGAACGGCCCACAATTAGATTGAAATTCAAGGGATCAGGTGAGTCAGACTGGGTATGGAAAAAGACGACGCCAGAAAGCTCAGCCCGCTTGCTCAACACGAGCGACGCAAACAAGTCATCCGCGCCCACAAGCGAGGGCGAGCGCGCAGCCAGATTGCCGAAGAAGTCGGGCTCAGCTACACCGCCGTCACCAAGACGATTGCGCGTTATGAGCAAGACGGTGCGGCCTCACTCGCGCCGCGCACGCGCGGTCGGCGCAGCGGCCAAAACTGCGCCCTGACCGAAGCCCAAGAGCAAGCCATCCAGCGCACCATCTATTACCAAAGCTGCGACAAACGCCCCGAGCGACTCAAGATGCAGTTCGCCCTGTGGAGCCGCGCTGCGGTGATGGAGCTCATCAAGCACGAGTACGACGTCGAACTGCACGTGCGCTCAGTGGGCAAGTACCTCAAGCGCTGGGGCCTCACACCGCAAAAGCCCATCAAGCGCGCCTACGAGCAGTCACACGGGCCGGTCAAACCCTCGGACGCAGCCGACTTTAGCGGCCCGGGATTTCGAGTCGACTGGAAGGTCACGATTGGGCAGCATCAGGCCGCTTGCAGCGCCTGACAGCGGGCTGGAGCGCTGGCGGCTGCGGTCCCAAAAATAGGTGCCTGTGTGCGGGTCCGACCGGCAGCTTCGGGGCGCCGAGTTC
>JACMNN010000065.1 GCA_014378555.1 Burkholderiales bacterium
CGTAGGGCGAACGGGTCTTTGTCGCCGGTCGGCGTTTGACCGACGGCAAATAATCCCGCCAGCGTTTCGAGTTTGTCGGCCAGCGCGACGCTGGTCGGCACGCCAGACGACGGCAACGCATCGCCCGCAAAACGCGGTTGGTAATGTTCGGCGCACGCGGCAGCCACGTCCGCAGGCTCGCCGTCATGCAACGCGTAATAGCGCCCCATGGTGCCTTGCAGCTCAGGAAATTCGCCAACCATCTGGGTCACCAAATCGGCTTTGGCAAGCATGCCAGCGCGTTCGGCGCGTGTTTTGTCTGCGCCAATCAGCACCGCAATTTCACCGGCGAGCTTACTTACCCGCGATACGCGTTCGCTCAGCGTGCCCAGTTTGTGGTGATAGACAACCTTGGCGAGTTCGGGGATGCGCGCATCAAGCCGTATCTTTTTATCCGTCTCAAAGAAAAATCGCGCATCAGCCAGCCGCGGACGCACTACGCGTTCGTTGCCTTCAACGACCTTCTTTGGGTCAGCCAGCTCCATGTTGGAGACGATCAGGAATTGATTTTTCAGCTTTCCTGCGTTGTCGAACAACGGAAAGTATTTCTGATTGGTCTTCATGGTCAGAATCAGGCATTCCTGCGGTACCGCAAGAAATTCTGCTTCAAATTGGCAGACGTAAACCGTGGGCCATTCGACCAGAGATGTGACCTCATCCAACAGATCCGTGTAGCTGCTTAACTCGCCAATAGTCGCCGTCAGTTTTTCCGCTTGCGTTGTCAACGCCAACAAAATATTTTCCCGACGAAGCGCAAAAACGGGTTCTACCTTGCCGTACTGACGCAGCAATTCTTCGTAACGACTTGCCGTATCAAGTTCGATATTGGTTGCGCCTTGAAAGCGGTGGCCGTGCGTGATGCGGCCGGACTGCAGCCCCAACGTCGTCGCTGCAACGACATCATCGCCGTGCAAAACGACTAGTGCGTGCGCGGGCCGCACGAAACTCACGTCCGTTTTACCGTCCGCCAGTTGGTAGGTCATCAGCTTTGGAATCGGCAGTTTGGCGAGCGAAGCGTCGATGGCGGTTTGCACGCCAGACGCAATCGACTTTCCCGGAGCAGAACCAATGAGGTAGACATACTCGGCTTTGCCGTCGCTTTCAACCAAAAGCGCCGAGGTGCCGGTGGCGTCCCCTGCTCCGTCATGCGCGAGGGTTAGGGTCAGCGGGCTTGTCGCAAGCGCCTCTTGGCCAAGCGCCGCCAGTTTTTTCTTCAGTGCGACAGACGCATTGCCAGCCGCGTCTTTAGCCACCGCCAGCGGCATCAACTTTTCCTTGACCGCCTTCGCAGGCGCTGCAGCGAACACCGCATCGATACGCACGCCTAATCGGCGCGGCGTAGCAAAGGAAACCGCTGATGCACCCTCTGCCAACAACCCATCCTTACGCAAGCTGGCCTCGACGCCAGCGGCAAACGCCTCGCCCAGTTTTTTCAGCGCTTTCGGCGGCAACTCTTCCGTGAGAAGTTCAATTAACAATGGCTTGCTCACCACGGCGTTCATGCTGTCACCTCAGCAGCAACGGCCGCTAATTTCGGCAACATCGGAAAGCCCAGTCGCTCGCGACTCTCCACATAACTTTCAGCAACCGCCCGCGCCAGA
This sequence comes from Burkholderiales bacterium, assembly GCA_014378555.1. Taxonomy (GTDB): domain Bacteria; phylum Pseudomonadota; class Gammaproteobacteria; order Burkholderiales; family Casimicrobiaceae; genus Casimicrobium. The sequence continues at coordinate 1,641 of JACMNN010000065.1, forward strand.
TTGCGGATGCGCCCCATGTACGCCGCACGTTCCGTGACCGAGATCGCGCCGCGCGCGTCGAGCAGGTTGAACGTATGCGCGGCCTTGAGCACCTGCTCATAGGCGGGCAACGCAAGCTGCTTCTCCATCAGCAATTTGGCCTGCGCCTCGTAATCACTGAAATGACGGAACAGCACGTCAGCGTTGCTGTACTCAAAGTTATAGGTCGATTGCTCGACTTCGTTTTGATGGAACACATCGCGGTAGTACAGCGTGCGTGTTTCGCCAACTGCGCCCGCAGTTCCTGAGGGTTCTTGCCACTGCGTCCACACCAAATCGTAAACGTTATCCACACCCTGCAAATACATGATCAGGCGCTCAAGGCCGAAGGTGATTTCGCCGGTGATCGGCTTGCACGGCAGCCCCCCTACTTGCTGAAAATAGGTGAATTGCGTGACCTCCATACCGTTCATCCACACCTCCCAACCCAAGCCCCAAGCTCCGAGCGTTGGGTTCTCCCAATCGTCCTCGACGAAGCGAACGTCGTTTTCCTGCAAGTCAAAACCGAGCGCGGTAAGCGAGCCCAGATACAGGTCGAGAATGTTCGGGGGCGACGGCTTCAGCACCACCTGATATTGGTAGTAGTGCTGCAAGCGATTTGGGTTTTCGCCATAACGCCCGTCCTTCGGGCGACGCGATGGCTGCACATAGGCGGCGCGCCATGGCTCAGGCCCCAACGCGCGCAAAAAAGTGGCGGTGTGGGAGGTCCCCGCGCCGACCTCCATGTCGTAGGGCTGGATCAGGGCGCAGCCCTGCTGATTCCAGTAGTTTTGCAGGCGGAGAATGGCGTCTTGAAAGGTGATCATTGATTGCCGGGGCACTAGGACGAGTGAACGAAAAACTGCACTCACGCATCACGCTATCCCCATCAAGGCGGGGATCGAGCGCGTAGTCGCCACG
>JACMNN010000066.1 GCA_014378555.1 Burkholderiales bacterium
GCGAGACGGAAGTGCGCGACAACACGGTATCGGTGTCATTGAGTGTTCAACGATGATTTCCCAGCCCCCATCTTCCCCCCTACCCGCCGTCTTAACCCGCGACTCACTGCAACCTAAAAAGGCCTTTATGAATATTAGATCCACACTGTTTGCACTGCTGAGCTCGCTCCCGCTGGCGGCGACCGTGTTCGCGCAAAGCGCGGACCCTACGGTGGCCGCGGCAACGCATGTCCCGCCAACGATAGCGGTTGGGCAAATCTCGCAGCTGCGTACCGATTTCGCCAACGCGGGGTTTGACCCGATACCCGCGAACAGCATTAGGCTGTCGATTTGCGGCGCCCATACCTATTATCGATCCAATGGTGTGACCCCGCCCGGCGGCTACGGCACCAACTTCACCTGGACACACGCCACCTCGGATTGCTGGGAAGGTATTAACAAAGCGGTCATTGCCGCCGGCGCCGGCGGAATGATCACTTTGGACTACATCGGGCAACTGGCGACGACGGCGCCGCAAACCACCAGCGTCGACATGGAAGTAATCGCCAATCCTGCATCGTTTACTAATGAAAATCGTGTGAACAACGATGCGATTGCTACGCTGGCTGTGGCCGGCCAATTACCCGCCAAACATCCCCGTAACGAGCGAGCACCACGCAAGGGTGACCAGTGGCGCTGAGTTTCAAGCTGTGACTCTGCCCATAGTTCGTTGAGTAATTCAGCGAAGCAGTAGGGGGCTGAGTCGCTGGCAACAACCCAGTCAGTGCTCGACCGATGGGTGAGGCGTCTGACTAAAAATAGCGTGATAGTGGTGTGACGCGTTTTTCAGCGGTGGCCATTGGCGGCGGGCAGTTTCGATTGCCCGCGTTGTTTCTAGTCAACTACCTCTCAATGTGCCGGCCTTCAAGCACTCAACGTGCTCGACGGAAATCGTAACGATTCAGCCGCTGTGTGGCCGCGCAACGCAGCGTCGCTGAGGCTGCGCGGTGGCGCATTACGCGCAACTATTTCCGAGCTTTCAAAATAAATAAATACTGTGCATAATCACAGCTTTATGAATGCGCCGAAAATCATCGCCAAAGGCAGAGGGGCCACCCTCAATAACGTGGGTCGTTTCGAGTCGCGCGAGGCGGTTTGGTTTGACGATGGCTGGGGCGAGGATGAAGCCGTCGAACGCGCAGGAAAACGCCCGAAAACGGTGATCCACGTTGAAACGGCGCGCTCGATTATTTCTAAGAACGATTCGCCCGACATTCGCTTCGATCAGTCGATCAACCCCTATCGCGGCTGCGAGCACGGCTGTATTTATTGTTATGCGCGGCCCACGCATTCGTACCTAAATTTGTCGCCCGGACTGGACTTTGAAACGCAGATTTTCGCTAAGCGCAACGCGGCGGAGTTACTCAAAAAAGAGCTGGGTAAACGCGGCTATCAACCTGCTGCAATCAACGTGGGCGCAAACACCGATCCGTATCAGCCGATAGAGAAAATCGAGCGCATTACTCGTGGCCTGATCGAGGTGCTTAACGAGTGCAATCACCCGCTGACCATCGTCACCAAAAACGCGCTGGTTTGCCGCGACATCGACCTGCTCGCTGCCATGGCCGAGCGCAAACTGGTCAACGTATTTGTGTCTATTTCGCAACTCGACAACGACCTTACGCGCATCCTCGAGCCGCGCGCTTCGACGCCCGCCAATCGGCTACGTGCCGTACGCGAACTCGCCGCTGCGGGCATACCAACCACAGTTCTGGTTGCGCCGATCATCCCGTTCATCAACGACGAATTTATCGAACGCGTGCTTGAAGCCTCGCGCGACGCGGGTGCCGTGTGCGCGAGCTACACCGTCATTCGTTTGCCGTATGAGGTCAAGGAGCTATGGAAAGACTGGCTCAACACTCATTTTCCAGATCGCGCAGAACACGTTATGAGCCGCATCCGCGACATGAGAGGTGGTCGCGAAAACGTAAGCGAATTTGGACAGCGAATGCGCGGCACTGGCATTTACGCCGACCTGATCCGGCAACGTTTCCGCAAAACCTGCACGCGGCTTGGTTTGAGCGCCGCCAATCTGCCCAAACTCGACCTAACTCAGTTCGTGCCGCCCCGCGAAGCTTCGCCGCAGCAATCGCTGTTTTAAGATTAACGGCCTCGCGAGGGGCCATCTCCGAAAACAGCATCACCCCGATTAACGCTGAGGATACGCAGGCTAATGTCATCCTTCGCTTTTCGCACAGGATGACAAGTTGATAGATCCGTATTTCCCTTAATGCGTCGAGCCCTACAGCGTTGTAACGCGGCAGCTAAAAATAGCTACACAATGACGGTTCGCCACGCAGCGAGTTTTTGCTCAAAGCGCAGCGACGCATGTGCGGGACTGGTTGACGGTAGGCGCTGAAACCGGAGTCGCGGATCGCCCAACAAGGCGCCGCAATGACGCTTAAAAGCTGCTTCCGCCGCACCGCCATTAAAAAAGACCCTCGTGACGCGTGGGTACAGTGCAAAGAACGTGGCGAAATCGTTGGCAACTTCTGTGTCGCGGCGTATTGACGAGTCGAGACTGCCGGGCCGCTCACACGACTGCAGCACGTCCCACACCGCTATATTCGCAGCGTGCAAAGCACGAACTCGCGCCAGATACACAGCGTCAGGGGCGACGGCCAACAGTGCGGTCATGATGCGCCAAAACGCGTTGTGCGGATGCGCGTAATACTGGTGTGCGGTGAGCGACGCCCTGCCCGGCATGCTGCCCAGAATCAGGCGGGTTGCTCGTGCATCGGCGATGGGTGGAAAGCTTTCGACTTGCATTGAATGTTCGATTGGACAGGGAATGTCCTGTGGATTGGCTACGTCCACCACCCGCCGCGCGCCGACATGTGGCTTCGGAAGCTGTTCAACGGCTCGAAGAACGGTGACCCGCCGCTTCAGTCACCATAACGCGCCGCATTTCCGACGCACAGACGTGTTGGGTCCGCTGATTTTCGCGGTATTGGGCGACGCCGTAAAAATGACCGTCGCGGGGGCCCTCGCAAACATAATAAATATGTTTATTCCAAAATAGCTCGATGACCTGCGCGAGGCGCGCTTCACAATACTTGTATGTATCAGTACACCGCATTTGACCAGTCCATCGTTGACCAACGCGTCGCTCAGTTCCGCGACCAAACCGAGCGCTTTATTTCAGGCGAACTCGGCGGCGAAGAATTCAAACCAATCCGCCTGCAAAACGGCCTTTACGTGCAAAAACATGCGCCGATGTTGCGGGTTGCCATCCCTTATGGTTTGGTAAACACCAAGCAGGTGCGCATGTTTGCGCACATAGCCCGTGAATACGACCATAACTACGCGCACTTCAGCACCCGCCAAAACATTCAGTACAACTGGCCTGAACTGCACCGCGTGCCGGACATTTTGGCAGAGCTGGCAACCGTGCAAATGCACGCTATTCAAACCAGCGGCAACTGCATTCGCAACACCACCACTGATCAGTTTGCGGGCGTGGCGCCGGACGAAGTGGTGAACCCGCTGGTGTGGGCCGAAATCATCCGGCAGTGGAGCACGATTCATCCCGAATTCGCTTTTCTGCCACGTAAATTCAAGATCGCCATCAGCGGTTCGGCGCAGGATCGCGCCGCGACCCTGGTGCATGACATCGGCCTCATCGCGATGAAGGATGCATCAGGGCAAATTGGCTTCCGTGTTGCAGCGGGTGGCGGCTTGGGCCGCACACCGATTGTTGGCACGGTCATCCGCGACTTCTTGCCGTGGCAGCACCTGATCTCGTATTTAGAGGCGATTCTGCGCGTGTACAACCGCTTGGGCCGTCGGGACAATAAATACAAGGCGCGCATCAAGATATTGGTCAAGGAATCAACGCCGGCGCAGTTCACGGAATGGGTGGAGACGGAATTCGAAGCCACCAAGAACGGTCCGCAGTTGCTGACTCAGGCACAGGTTGACGCGATCGCCGCGCGCTTTACTCAAGCGGCCTATCGGGAGCTTCCCGCTGATGATGCGGGCACCGTTACGTTTTCCGCATCGAGTGGCGAATTTGCTCGCTGGCAGCGCCGTAACGTGCATGCGCATCGAGTGTCCGGTTACGCCTCGGTGAGCGTGTCGCTCAAGCGCCTTGGCATGCCTCCGGGCGACATCACGGCGGACGAATTAGACGCGATCGCCGAGCTTGCAGACCAATACACGCAAGGTGAACTGCGCGTAACGCACGAGCAGAATCTGGTATTCGCCGACGTTGAAAAAGGCGAATTGCCGGCGTTGTGGAGCGATCTAAAAGCGCTCGGCATGGCGGTGCCCAATATCGGCCTTATTGGCAACATCATCGCCTGCCCGGGCGGCGATTTCTGCGATCTTGCGAATGCGGTTTCAATCCCGGTTGCTGCTGCGATTCACGAGCGTTTTGAGTCGCTCGATTACCAGTTCGACATTGGCGAGCTGGACCTGAACATTTCGGGCTGCATTAACGCCTGTGGTCATCATCACGTGGGCCACATCGGCATCCTCGGCGTCGATAAACACGATGAAGAGTGGTATCAGATCACCATTGGTGGGGCGCAAAGCGGGATGCCGAATGGCACCGACGGTGGCACGGCGAAGATCGGCAAGATCATCGGCCCATCGTTTGCCCGAGCGCAAGTAGCTGACGTTGTCGAAAACCTTATTCAAACTTACCTGAGCCTGCGCGAGCGCGACGACGAACGATTTGTCGACGTCGTTGCCCGCACCGGAATTGATCCTTTTAAGGAGCGTGTGTATGCCGAAGTTAATTAACCGTTACGGCGTAGTCGATGTCAATGGCACCGACGGCTGGCTTGAGTACACCGGTGACGCGGGTGCTATTCCGGCGGGCGCAAAAGTGTTGTTGCCACTCACCGAATTCCGCGAATTCTCAGGCACCTGGCAAAAACACGTCGGCGCGAAAGGTGCACTAGGCGTTCGTCTAACGCCAAGCGATGACCCCGCACTGATTGCCAACGATCTCGATAAGCTCGCGCTGATTGCCGTGGAGTTTCCGGCATTTACCGATGGCCGCGGCTACTCGACGGCTACCTTACTGCGCGAACGCTATGGCTATAAAGGTGAGTTGCGCGCCGTGGGCGACGTGTTGCGCGACCAGATCTTTTTGATGTCGCGTTCCGGCTTCACCACGTTCGCTTTGCGCAACGATCAAAGTGTTGAGAAAGCGCTGGCTGCGTTCAACGATTTCTCGTCGTACTACCAGCACGCGGCCGATCGCTTTGTCTATCAGCACGCATTGCCGCTAGCAGCGTAATTCGCTGAGCGCCCCTAATTTAGGGGGCATTCACGGCAAAAGCTATGAAAACAAATCGCAATTATTCAAGTTGCGGTTCATCGTTTAAATCGGCCGCATTGGTGAGCGTGGCATCGCCCCGTTGCCAAGTGAGCCGTCCAATATGCAGCGCATTAATCGCGTCTAGAAACGCTGAGCGATAGCCGGCCGCTGTGTAGCGATTGGCGAAGTCAAGTTCAAAATTGGTGCTTTCGCTGCGATATGCGCCTACTGTTGCAATGGCCGACATTCGCAGCAGTGAGGGCCGCAGCGAATAATGCGGCCACCAAGCATTTGAGCGCTGCCCTGCAATAAGTTGATTGATGTGCGCGTCGTAGGCGTTGGTGCCCTGCTCGTGATGCTCGTGCAGTCGATAACGCAATCGCTCGCGCGCAGTGAATTTCACCGCTCCGCCGTTGATGTTCTGACAGCTAAGGCGTTCGGCGTAATTGCGGTTGAACAGCACTTGGCCAATGGCTGGGTCGTCGTCGAGAACCGCCAGCATCTGCCCGATGTAGCGCTCCGGCGCGAACAACAACCAGTCATCCTCCAGGTGCAGCCAGTACGGCGTTTTTACCTGTTGCAAAATCAAGTTCATGCTTCGTGCATGGCCCTTCTGCGCGCGGTCTTTGTCAATAAATTCAAAGAACGGATAGAGCGCTTGCATCTGCGCCCGATCCGCATCATTGGACCCATCGTCAACGCAAATCCAGCGGCCGATGCGCTCCAGATCAAGACAGCAATTCAAAAACGAATTAACCGACTGAGTAAACAAATTGAAACGACGGCAGGTGGTGATGGTCAGCGTAATTGCATCGGTTGCCCCGCTCGCAACAGCCCGTCGCGCGGTGAGTCGCGCGACAATGGCTTCTGGGTAAACGCTTGCCACAGCCTGCATGTGCGGCGTGGCAAATGATCGATTGAGCAGCACCCGTTCGCGTTCCGCCTCGGGCAGATCCGCGCACGCAAGCAACTGCGTATACAGCTCAAAGCTCTCAGCGACACGACCGACAAAATATTCACAGATCGACAACTCATCCTTGACGCGCCACGTATAAACGTCAGTGGCAATGAACAGGCGATCCTGCTCAGGCAAGACAATCACTGCCGCGCGCCGCGCAAACAATGCGCCCAACTCATACTCAGCCTGCTCACGATAGTGCTTCGCCAGCCAATACAAAGGCTCGGCGCGCGACGGCCGGAACTGCCAGCAGCGCAAATAGGCTGCCAGCGCCTGCTCCCATGGCGCGCTAAGCGCTTCGAGGCAGCGCGCACATTGCAGCAGCGAATAAAAAACTTCTTCGTCCCAACCACCCATCAACGTGCGCCGAGTGTATGCCGCAAGCGCGTGACTTTGATCGCCTGCATCGCGATAACTCTGCGCTAGATAGAACACATAGCGGGTGTTGTCCGGGTCGGTCTGCAACGCCGCTTCAAGCGTCTGCGCATCGCGCCGATACTTGTCAGGCTCACGGCTGCGGCTGCCCAGCCGCCGCGACTCGACGTGATAGGCGCCCTCGATACGCCCCTCGCTTAGGTCTGCTTTCGCCGAGCGTGGATACTCGTGCAGCACGCCTTCGTACTTCCAGTCGGCAGCAACGCGAAAGATTTGTTGCCGCCAATACGAAAAGTCACTTCCGTAACGCAACAAGTACGCGTCTTTTGTAAGCGACGAAAGACTGAACTCACCTACCAGCAGGTCATCTGCGTCGATCACCCACGCGTAGACGCACTTGCCATTGCACAGCTTTAACGCCTCGCTACGATTGACGCCGAAGTCGACCCAAGGACGCTGGTGTATTTCGCCGGCAATGCCGCGTTCGCGAAAAAAGGTTTCGATGACAGCGATCGTGTCGTCTGTCGAGCCGGTATCGACGATCACCCAATAATCGATATAGCCGGCAACGCTCGCCAGCGCCTCGCACACCACATGCGCTTCGTCGCGCACAATCATGTTCAGGCAGAGGCCAGGCACGGCGCGGGAGACGAAACGTGGGGGTGCGGAAACTTGATCTGAGGTTGACATTGGAGGCATTGACGTACGATAGTACGACTGCTACGATATAAGGATAGTCTGAAAACGTGGGGGCAGGACAGTGAATGATGCAGCAACGCGCCGAGAGTTTTTAAAACGATCAATGGTGTGGTCGGTTGCCACCACCTCCCTCGGAGCCGTGTTTGTTGCGCGGGCGCAGTCTGCCGCACAACTGCTCAATTATCAGGGACGCCTGACCGCGTCAACCGGCGCACCGTTCGACGGTACCTTGCCCATGGTTTTCTCCATACTGGGCGGAAGCGCATGGAGCGAGTCGCAAACGGTGACCGTATCACGCGGATTTTTTTCGGTGTTGCTTGGCAGTGTCACTGCCTTTCCAGGCGATCTTTTTCAGGGCGGCAACATCGATTCACGCGGCCCTGTTCGAATGCTGCGCATCGTCGTTAACGGCGAAACCCTGTCGCCCGATATTCGCATCGCCAGTGCCGCATGGGCAATTGGCACGCAACAAGGCCCGGCAGGCATCGCGGGCAGCACAGGCGCGACCGGACCGACGGGGGCGCCCGGCAGCGCCGGAGCGACTGGCAGCGCCGGAGCGACTGGCACTGCCGGAAACACGGGCGCAAGCGGTGCGACTGGGCCTTCGGGATCCACCGGTGCTACGGGTCCTACTGGCTTTACCGGCGCTACCGGCGCTACCGGCGCAACTGGCGCCGCGGGATCGACTGGCGCTGTCGGCGCATCCGGCGCCGCGGGATCGACCGGCGCGGTCGGCTCGACTGGAGCCGCGGGAACCACGGGCGCTTTTGGCGCAACGGGCCCCATCGGAACAGCAGGCGCCACTGGTGCTGTGGGAGCAGCAGGTCCAACAGGTGCGGCGGGAATAGTAGGTCCAACAGGAGCCATGGGCTCCACGGGTTCGATTGGCGAGCTCGGGCCAATTGGTCCGACCGGTCCGACCGGCCCCAGCGGTGCTGCCCCGATCGGCTCAACCGGTTCGACGGGGACGACTGGGTCAACCGGCGCGTTCGGCCCAACTGGCGCAACCGGGCCAGTACCAATCGGCAGTTTCATGGTGCCTAGTGATCCAAGGCGGCTGCCGCCGGCTCTCAGCGCATAGCGCTCGCTGCCACGCATGAGCACTGCCGCCAGTTCACCCGCCCCTCGCCGCGCTGTCACAGCGCTAGGCAGCGGTGTGCTTTTCATCTACTCCACCAGCGCAACGGCCGCTTCTAGCGCCTCGTACACAGTCAGCGCCGACGCGTTCGGCGTCGCAGGCGGCGTGTCTACGTCGACCAGCTTCCGCGTCACGGCGTGTGTCGGCAGTGAAATCGCGGGCACCCAAACCAGCTCAAGTTTTCGCATTGATTCTGGCTGCGGCTCGGTTCAGGCGCTAGCGCTCAATGATCCGACGCTACAGGAAGCCGCGCTTCCAGTGCCCTCGCTTGGGGCGGGTGGTGTGGCGCTGCTGGCGTTAATGGTGGTGGCCTTGGCTGTCTGCAATCGTCAACACTTCAAACTGCCTTCGGGTTAGCAATTTGAGCGTTGAGATTTGCAAAAAAGGCCTTGACGGCCTTTTTTATCGTGGCGACTGCGCGTTCACAGCGCCAGCTTTCCGCGCTAGCTTTGCGGCCAACTCACCCAGCCCAATGCGCCTGCGACAAATATCAGCACACCGAAGGCAATGCGATACCAAGCAAATACGCGCAACGAATGCGTCGCCACGAAACCGATTAACCATCGAATCACGATCAGTGCCACGATAAACGACACGACCGTGCCCACTGCGAACGCGGGCAGATCAGCCGCTGACAGCAAGGCCCGATCTTTCCACAGCGAATAAAGACTCGCAGCGGCCAGCGTAGGAACGCCAAGAAAAAACGAGAACTCGGTGGCGACATTGCGCGACAGGCCAAACAGCATGCCGCCGATCAGTGTGGAGCCCGATCGTGACATGCCCGGAAACAGACCGAAGCACTGCGCAAAGCCCACTTTGATCGCATCGAGTGTGGTCATGTCGTCGACGTCACGTACCCGTGCCTTAACCGCACGATCGGCCAGCATCGCCGGACGCTCGACCCAAAGAATTACCAGAGCGCCGATGATCGACGCTGCCGCCACGCCGTGTGGATTAAACAACACCGCTTTTATGGCTTTGTTGAATAACAGCCCGAGCACAGCGACCGGCAAAAACGCGACGAATAGGTTCCAAAAAAAACGTTGCGCGTTGGCGACTCTGGTGACGCCGCGAATCGCACCGCCAAAGCGTTCACGATAGGCCCAAACAACGGCGAAAATCGCGCCAATCTGGATCGCGATTTCAAAAACTTTGCCGCGTTCGTCGTGTGCGCCTAAAAGTGACGCGGCCACAATCAAATGGCCGGTGCTCGAAATCGGTAAAAACTCAGTCGCGCCTTCGACGATTCCAAGGATCGTCGCATCGAATAAATTCAAAACATCACTTTCGTCAGCCCGAAAAGGACCAGTGACGTAATGCTAATGGCTAATTCGATGGCACGCAGAAGTTGACGCCTTCGCCGTCCCAGCCCATTGCGACGGAGCTGTTGTAGGTCTCGACGCTGGTGGTGAAACGATGATTGGGGTTATCGGGGAAGCGTACGGCGCCGCGAAATAAGCGGTAAACCGGCAGCAATCCGAAGCCACACGAACCGCCCACTCCCGCTACAAGCGGCGCAAACGCATACGAATCAATGTCCTCGTTTTGCGCAAATCCAGGCGCGGTGCTTTGCGTCGGATTTTGCCGGGCGAAGGTCTGTAAGTCGTCTTCGAGCAGGGTGTAGAAATGGCTGCCGCGGGAAGCGCCGAGCGCGACGCGGCCAAAGTAAAAACGAGTGATTGGCCGCAGGCTGCCTTGCGGTTGCGCGTACACCTGAAAAGACGTCCCGGTGCGCACGAAACCGCTGGTAGCGTCAAGGGTTGCCTTGTCGGAATCGCGTGACGTGATGAAGTAATAATCGAGCGGAACATAGCGGTATTCCACCATCTGCCGCATCGCTTGAATGCTGGCAACCCCACTCCCAGACAAACTGATTGAAGTGACCGCAGGGGTTGCGTTGTGGCCGATATTAAGTGTGCCGCTTCGTAGCCCCGAAGTGGTTGGCAGGAAGCGGGTTGTTGCTGCGCAAGATGCGCCCGGTGGCAACGATGCGCCTGCGTTGCAGGTGGTCGAAACCAACGCGAAATCGTTGCCGGAAACTGTTGTGTAGTTGATGGCGAGCGCTGTACTGCCGGTGTTGGTGAGGGTCACGCTTTGTGTTGCGCTAGCGGCGCCAACGGCGGTGTTGGCAAATGCGAGCGCGGCGACGGAGGCAGCCGCGATAGGCTTGGCAGTCCATGTCGATGACGCGCCGTATAGCGCCTGACAGCCAGCGATGTCATCGGCCTGCAAGGTGGACAAGGTCGTGTATGTAGTCGAGGTGTCAGGCGAGTCGTTCGGGCCCGACATCACCGCATGTTCCTGATTAGAGTGTTCGAGGCCGAGCATGTGCCCCACCTCGTGCAGCAGCATGACATCGAGCGTCGGGTTGAACTGGTAGTTGATGACCATGTCCGCTTCGTCAATCGCCATGGTCTGGCCCGTGACGCCACTTGCACTGACATAGGCGACGCCCGCCGTGTTGCCCGGCAAAGCGCCCCACGCGATCACGTTGCTCCGATCACGCGCACCGGCGGCCAAACTCGCGGCGGCCGTGGTGCTGCCGTCGTAGACGAATTGCACGTTGCAGACAGCGGTCCATTTCGCCATGGCGCCCTGAATGCGTTCCACCGCAGCGCTCGAACTCGATACGATGTTGGTTGCACGATTGGCGTCGTTGTAGCGCCAGCGAACCGTGCGGCCGCCCCAGCCATTTAAGCCGAACGTCAGGTATTTTTGCGCGTCGCGGGCTTCGTTGTTCAAAATGATATTGAAATCGTTTGCTTGAGCCACCGCTTGCCCGATGGGGCAGGCCAGCAGCAAACAAGGCACTAGAACGCGTGAGGCGCGTACGACTGAGTCAAAAAACATGGGGCGGATCCTCGCTACATTTGCATCAATACGGACAAATTTGTTTCCGTAGGTGAAATGTTAGGTAGCCTCCGCCAGCGTGAATATCCGCATAAATACCTAGCTTTGGTGGCGCGTTACCAACGCGAGGCGGAGCTCAGCGCGCGATTTTTCTAGGCAAGGTCACGCACCATCGCAAACGATTAGCCGACCTATATCGCGCTGCAACGAGGTGACGCAAAAGATCACAAGGCCGACCCAGCCCACCCTCCTAGCGCTTCAAACAGGCGGCAATATCGGGTGCAAATCTGCCGACCTTGGCGCATTACCAAGCATCGCTGCGGTCGCGTAAAAAAGAGGAAAACTTCGAAGTCGCGCCCGCCACAGCTGGGCGCGTTCGAGCGGCGTTAACGCAACTGAGAGTTGGAGCCAAATAGCAACACCTTACGCGTTACAGCACGCTACGCCGGTGCGTGAGGCGGGTGGCACGGTGAGGTCGGAATGAATGTGCGGCGCACATGAAAGTCCCCAGCGCGGGAGCACGTGGCGCCGCAAATGTTGCTACGGCAGCCGCGTCGTCGGTATAGTTCTAGCCGAACAATCCGCCTTTGTTTCCCCCGCCCATCGCACGATTGAATACGCTGCCGAGCACGCTGGACATCATGTCGTTGGAGTGCTCTGCTGGTAGCTGTCCGTCGGGCGTCATGCCGTCGACCACCTGTGGCAGCACCTGCGCAAGTAAGCCACCCAGCTGGTCTTGACCAATACCGCTTTTGGCGAGTAAGTCGCCAAGATTGCCCCCCGCGCCACCCATAGCGCCATTAGGCGCCGCACCGCCGAGCACTTGTGCGAGCAGGCCGCCCATCCCGCTTTGTTGTGCCTGACCGGCGTTGCCGCCCATCATCCCGCCCAACACATGCATGAGGTCGCCGCCTTCAACGGGCAGGTTTTGTCCGGTGCTTTGCCATGAATCGGCTTGCCGACCGAGGCCGCCTTGCTTCAACATCGCGAGCAGACCGCCGACGCCACCGGCTTTTTGAATGAGCCCGCCGATCAGGCTGACGATTAAGTCCGGTGTCCCGCCGTTGTTGTTGTTGTTGTTGTTGTTTCCGCCACCGAGTACTGCGCCCAAAACACTGTCAAGTAAGCCCATCAGTTGTCCCTGTTAGATGTGCGAAATGGCAACACGCCGGCACGATATCACAGCACAAAGTCAGGCGCTAGTTCGCGTATTCTGATTCGCTGGCGTTGCTCAGAGCGCGTCCGTGGACGGGCGCAACGTCGGCGCAATTAGCGCTTGCCGCTGCCACTAGGCGCGTCAACTTCTCGCGCTGACAGCAAATCGCACAAACGATCCATATGTGGATCGTCCAGTCCGGCCGCGCGCAGTGCGGCTGCGGTTTGACATAAATAATCTGCGCCCGAGCCGTAATGGCCACGACAGGTGGCAAGCTTTTCAACCACTTGCTCGTCAGCGAGCCGACCGGCGTAAGCCTTAGATCGATGGTTCATTACGAAGCCGATCGCGCGGATCAAACCGTCTTCAGTCTTAACGTTTAACCATTTGGCGACGTAGCTGCCGCCAAACATTTCACGCCGCCATAGCAGCGCCAGTTCTTTGCGTGCGACGTTGGCGTGCAGCCGATACGCAACGCCGCGACAGGCGCCACCGCGATCAAGCGCCAGCACCAAACCAGGGTTCTCTGGTGTGCCGCGATAAACGTTGCTCCACAGACAAAAGCGGCGATGAAAACCGCGCACAGTGGCCGCGGTGCGGCCGCTGTGCTCCATGCACGGGTTCCAGATCAGCGAGCCGTAGGCGAAGACGTGAACGTCGGTTTCGCCGTCCCATTCTTCGAGCATGCTATCGAGTGATTGCCCGAGGGCTACGTCGCAGAGAACGCCTTCGGCGTGCGGCGAATTGCGGATGGCTTCACGCGAGTAATCGTTTTCGATTGCTTCGCGGGTAATGCCGGTGAAAGAGAGGCTTCTGTCTGGGCTCACTGGGTGAATATTTTTGGCTTTTTATCCCGCTTGACCTAGATGGTATTGCGTGATTAAGTCCACTTCGTTCTTGCTTCCAAGGATAACGCTGACGCGCTCGTGGAGTTGACCCGGCTGCACTTTCAGAATGCGCTGAGTGCCGTTTGTTGCAGCGCCGCCCGCTTGCTCGACGATAAAGCTCATCGGATTGGCCTCATACATCAGGCGCAGCTTGCCTGGCTTGTCGGGCGTGCGCGCGTCGCGCGGATACAAAAACACGCCGCCGCGAGTCAGGATGCGGTGCACATCGGCCACCATTGAGGCCACCCAGCGCATGTTGAAGTCCTTACCGCGCGGGCCTTCAGTGCCGGCGAGCAGTTCATCGATATAGCGTTTCACCGGCGACTCCCAGTGCCGCATGTTGCTCATGTTGATCGCAAACTCCTGCGTATCGACAGGGATCATCATGTTCGACTGGGTGAGTACCCACGAGCCCATTTCTCGATCGAGCGTGAAGCAATGCACGCCGGTGCCGACCGTGAGCACGAATACGGTGGTTGGGCCATACACCGC
>JACMNN010000067.1 GCA_014378555.1 Burkholderiales bacterium
AACAACCCCAGACACGCCACCCCGCGCATGCACCGGGCCACGCAGCACGTTCCACGGCGCAGGATCAGTGTGATGGACGCCGAACCGGACTTGCCCCGCGCCAGGCGCAGCAAGCGGGTCGCGCGGCCACGATACTTCGTGCGATTGGGAGAAATTGATGGCGTCGGAAAATGCGTTCATCTGAGCATTGTGCCGCGATGAACCTGTGTTGCGGCGTTAGCGTGTCATTCGTGGCTTTAGAGCGACCTGCGGGATCAAGGTATTTTTCCCGCGCGAGCATCCGCAATTCCGCAGCAGCTGCATTGAGGCTACGCTGGCGGGCGAATGAGGACTAAACTCCTCCGTGAGTATCAAAACCCGCGCGAGCAAACCGATGGATTACCGAAAATTCATTACGCACGAACCCGGAAAGCGCGGCGGCAAACCATGCATTCGCGGGCTGCGCATGACCGTGTACGACGTGCTCGACTATCTGGCGTCAGGCATGACACCAGAGCAGATCGTGACTGATTTCGATTACCTGACGTTGGACGATAGTCGCGCCTGCCTGGCATACGCCGCTGACCGTGAGCGCCAGCAGCTTGTGCTCGCCGCGTGAAGTTATTGTTCGATGAAAACCTTTCGCCGAAACTGTCTACATCGGTTGGCAAAAGGCGACACCCTCGTTAGTCCAGCCAAGTTGCACAGTACTTGTTACATCTTGAAGACTTCTGACATAACGGTGGTTTGATTCCCAATTGTTCTTTACGCCACCGACGTATGCATTGTTGTATAGACGATATATCTCGACCATACCTGCAGGACACGTGCCCTTGTTGCCAATTGCTCCGGCTCGCGGAAGGGTCGCCAAAAAAGTTTGGCCTTCGTATGTCAATGCCGGGAGCGCTCGAAGCAGATCGCATTCCGTTTTATCGAGACTGTAGAAATGCGTGTTCGGGCCGCCGTTAACGCCGCCGTACAGGCGGCAAACGGATTGGCTTCCAGAAGTCTTGAAACTACGACCGGTTCGCCTCCAGGTCGGAACCGAATCAAGGAGCGTCCGATCCATGTCCATTGCAGCATAGAAAAACTGTCCGCCCGGTTGTTTGGGGAAATCGACGTAATTTACATACTCGGTCACTTCGCCAGAGGCGAAGGGCGGCGGAAATGTTTGTCCCGGAGGGCCGGGACTAAAACTTTGATACGAATCTTCAGTGACTAGCTTGACCAGCGGATCGTCTCTCAGGGTTTCAACTTGATCCCGAAACAGATAGGCCGTAAAACTGATTCCGGCCCAGCTTGTCATGCCGCCGACTTTGAAACCGTACTGCCGTGCGTATGAATACACGAGATTCACCACTTGCGGTCTGTGAAAGAAACTGCCAGGTGGATAACTGCTTGGATATCCGGGTGGGTAGGTGCTCGGATAACCGTTAGCGGCCGAATCAGCAAAATCGACGATGACCGCGCACCTTCCTTGTTCGTCGTGAATCTGGCAGCCGGCTTCGGAGAAAGGTGCTTTTGCTAACGCAGGCACGGCAAAAACAAGAGCGCCGAGAAGCAATGTGCTGACCTTGCGCACACGTCGAATACTACGTGAGACGCTTGAGGAAAATATGAAATTCATAAGCGTGCGACAACGACCAACACAGTAAGTTCGGAGACATAAACTATCCCCGCCGCGTCATAAACAGCAGCTTCTGAAACAGCTCGGTATCCTGCTCATTTTTGAGCACTGCGCCATACAGCGGAGCGAGCACTTTGCGCTGATCTTTCTCGCGCAGCACCGCTGGATCAATGTCCTCCGCGAGCAGCAATTTGATCCAGTCAATCAGCTCGCTGGTGGATGGCTTTTTCTTCAGGCCCGGCATTTCGCGCAGGTCGAAGAAAGCCTCCAGCGCGGCGCTGACCAGGTCTTGCTTAATGTGCGGGTAATGCACGTCGACGATCTGCTTCATCGTTTCTTTGGTTGGAAACTTGATGTAGTGGAAGAAGCAGCGGCGCAGGAAGGCGTCGGGCAAGTCTTTTTCGTTGTTGCTGGTGATGATGAACAGCGGGCGGTGCTTTGCCGTGATGGTGCTGTGCGTCTCGTAAACGTCGAAGCTCATGCGGTCGAGCTCGCGCAGCAGGTCGTTTGGAAACTCGATATCGGCCTTGTCGATTTCGTCGATCAGCACCACGGTCGGCATGTCAGATTCGAACGCCTCCCAAAGCACGCCGTGCTTGATGTAGTTGGCGATGTCTTTCACCCGTTCCTCGCCCAGCTGCGAGTCGCGCAAACGCGAGACGGCATCGTATTCGTACAGCCCTTGCTGCGCCTTGGTGGTGCTCTTAATGTGCCACTGCAGCAGCGGCCAACCGAGCGCGGCCGCAACCTCCTCGGCAAGCATGGTTTTGCCGGTGCCCGGTTCGCCCTTGATCAGCAGCGGACGCTTCAGCGTGATCGCGGCGTTGACGGCGAGCAGCAGGTCGGGGGTGGTGATGTAGGAGGCAGTGCCTTGAAATTTATTGGTTGTCATTCGTATCTTTAAATCGTTGTGGATTGTCGTTGACTGCCCTGGCCTGTTTCGATGCACAAACCCGATCGACGAAAGTGCCGTGAGTCCAAAACCACACGCCACGCGCGATGCGCGGCCAAAGCATAAGGGATACGCAGATTAATGTCGCCCTGAGCGCGGCGAAGGATCAGTTCGCATACGAGAACGGTTGTGAGTCATTGAAATCATGGCAGGTCGCATGATCCTTCGCTTTTCGCCCAGGATGACAAGTTGATAAATCCGTGTTTCCTAAGCGTTTTCTTCAAGCCATTTTGTGACTTGGCATGCGTTAGTTTCCGCGTTCATCTGGATTGCCGATTGCTGCATCAGGTGGGACGAGTATATTCATCGCATGAGCACACCCGCTACCCCCCTCGCCGATCTCCGCAAAGACTATAAGCTTGCCTCGCTGGGCAAGCGAGACTTGGCGGCAGATCCATTTACGCAGTTCAACCAGTGGATGGCTGACGCGCTGAAGGCGGAACTGCCGGAGCCGACGGCGATGAATCTGGCCACGGTCGGCGAGAACGCGCGACCGTCGGCGCGTATCGTGCTGCTCAAAGGCGTCGATGAGCGAGGATTTGTTTTTTATAGCAATTACGACAGCCGTAAGGGGCGTGAGCTTGGGCAATCACAATGGGCGGCGCTGACGTTTCACTGGGTGGAGCTGGAGCGGCAGGTGCGCATTGAGGGCCACATCGAAAAGGTCGATGCGGCAACCTCGGACGCGTACTACCACTCGCGCCCGCTGAAGTCACGGCTGGGCGCACATGCGTCTCCGCAAAGCGAGAAAATTGACAGCCGCGAGGCGCTGGAAGCGCGCTTTGTCGAGGCCGAAAAGCAGTTCGGCGACCATCCGCCGCGACCCGCCAATTGGGGCGGCTATGTAGTGGTGCCGGAGATGGTTGAGTTTTGGCAGGGCCGTCGCTCACGTCTCCATGACCGATTGGCGTTTCAGCGCCAATTTGGTGGCTGGCATATTGAGCGACTCGCGCCGTAACGTGCAGTGAGCGGCACACACCGCAGCGGTACCTAAAAATGCAATGCCGCAGCGGCTGCGGCGCTTGCTGCATCGCGCCTTCCATTACGTCGGCAATTCCGGGCATGGCGAACGGAAAACGCGCTGGGGAGCGCTGCGTTCAACTAACCGACCACAACTTTTGCGCGATTTTTGGTGATCCTCGTCGACCCTCGGTGTGCTCAACATTGCGGGCGTCGGTGGAAATGTGCGGAGCGAACGATGACGTGTCGGCAACCCGCCATCATGCGGTGACGTTTCTGACTGCCTTGGAGTTGGCTACGCGGTAATGGCTTTTTGTCAAAAGCCTTATTTAAATAGGCATATAGGTCGTTTTAGCGATTTATCGACTTTCAGCCGAAACCGCGATTTACTTCCGCTGGATGGACGTCGCAGCGCAAAGCCATAAATCTGCGGGCTACAATCTGGGCTTCGCCACCCCCGGTCTTTTGACCTCCCGCCCATGACTCGCCGCACCACGCTTACGCAGTTTCTGGTTGAACAGCAGCGCGCGGCTCACGCCATTAAACCCGAGTTGCGGTTACTGATTGAAGTGGTCGCTAGGGCCTGCAAAGCCATCGCGGTAAACGTTGGCAAGGGCGCGCTGGCAGGTATGTTGGGCAGCGCTGGCACTGAAAACATTCAGGGCGAGACGCAAAAAAAGCTGGACGTTATTTCTAACGACATCTTGATGGAAGCCAACGAGTGGGGCGGCCATCTGGCGGGCATGGCCAGCGAGGAGATGGAGACGATTCACGAAATTCCGAATCGTTATCCAAAAGGCGAATATTTGCTGTTGTTTGACCCACTGGACGGATCGTCGAACATCGATGTCAACGTGTCGATTGGTACCATTTTCTCGGTACTCAAAGCCCCGGAAAACATGGGGCAGGTCAGCGAGCAATCGTTTCTGCTGCCCGGCACCGAGCAGGTGGCCGCAGGCTATGCGGTGTATGGCCCAACCACCGTATTCGTGCTCACGGTCGGCACCGGCGTGCATTGCTTCACGCTCGATCGAGAAATGGGCTCGTGGGTACTCACCCAGTCGAACATGATGATCCCTGTCGATACGCAGGAGTTTGCGATC
>JACMNN010000068.1 GCA_014378555.1 Burkholderiales bacterium
AAAACATGTTCTTGGCGGAGGATCGGGGATTCGAACCCCGGTTAGGCTATTAACCTAAACACGCTTTCCAGGCGTGCGACTTAAACCACTCATCCAACCCTCCCGCATTCGCTAAATTGTAGCTGTTGCGCGCAACCGACTTAGTCCAGCGCGCATTGCTTATTCTAAATATCATATGTAGACATGTCATTTAGACGCGTTACCACCTGCGGAGGCGACCCTACCATTCTCTGCATGTCAGAGCTTTTCTCATTTATTCATTTGCCCGCAATCGGGTTCGCCATCGGCATCATCATCGGTTTGACTGGCGTCGGCGGTGGTTCGCTGATGACGCCCATCCTGGTGGGCGGATTGGGCATTCCGCCCGCCATTGCTGTGGGCACCGACTTACTTTTTGCGTCAATTACCAAGTCTTTTGGCGCCGTTGCGCACTGGCGCGTTGGCAATGTGGCGAAGCGGTTGCTGGTTGTATTAATCGCGTCGAGCCTTACCGGTGCTGCGTTGGCGTTCGCCGTAATTCACCAGTTGCAGCCAAACATTGAGGCGCTGAACAAGGTCATCAAAACGTCATTAGGTATTGCGTTATTTATCACCGCGTTTGCGTTGTTGATTCGCCCTTGGTTGTTGAAATTTCGCCGGACACATGCGTCGCTTGCCACCACTGCTGCCCCCGCGCAGGACGTGCAGGGCAATCTTTGGGCGACCGTCGCGCTGGGCTGCGTGATTGGTGCGGTGGTGACGCTTTCGTCGGTGGGCGCAGGCGCGATTGGCGTGACCGCGCTGTTGCTACTGCATCCGTCTTTGCCCATCTCGCGCATCGTAGGCACCGATATCGCGTACGCGGTGCCACTCACGGCCGCGGCCGGGCTGGCGCATGCGAGTGTGGGCCACCTAGACGTGAATTTGTTGATTGGCCTGCTGCTCGGCTCGGTGCCAGGCATTTTGCTCGGCGCACGGCTATCGCAACGTGTTCCTGAAGTTGCCACGCGCAGTCTGCTGGTTGCCGCGCTCAGCTTTGCTGGCGTCAAGCTGGTTGCATGAAAACGGCACCCATGTTTGCTTTTTGTCATCCCGGCGTAGGCCGGGATCCACTGCCAACGCAGTTCGATAGCCAATGCTTTGACGCACCCCAGCCTTCGCCGGCGAGACAAATATTTTGACAATATGACCACACAACCTTTCTCCTCCCTCGCCAAGCCCTGGTATCAACGGCCTAGCGTAAGCGTTGCGCCGGAGGGCTTTGACGCCCTCCTCGCTGACACGGTCGCCTTGCTCAGACGCGCGGCGACGCATGCGCCGTGTGTGTTCGCGAGCAGTTTGTCGGCTGAAGACATGCTGCTGTTTCATTTGATCAATCGCGAGCGCATTGCCATTCATACATTTGCGCTCGATACAGAGAAATTGCCGCCAGCAACGCTGACGCTTTGGGCGGCAGCAGAGTCTCGCTACGGCGCGACCATCGAGCGGATCACGCCCGACGTTGCTGGTTTGCAAGGGCTCGCGCAAACGCAGGCTGACAGCGCGATTTACGAGTCAATAGCGGCACGCGAGCTTTGCTGCACGGTGCGTAAAACCGAGCCGCTGCGGCGCATGCTCACCGGCAAGGCGGCGTGGGTCACCGGACTGCGTCGTGCGCAGAGTGCGGGGCGCGCGAGCGTGCCGGCGCAGGTTTGGGATGCCGGCTTTGGGCTAGAGAAATTTAATCCGCTGGCGGACTGGTCGGATGAAGCGCTTTGGTATTTCATTGACCGTGAGGACATTCCGGTAAGCGCGCTTTATGCAACGGGTTACGCAAGTATCGGCTGTGAACCCTGCACCCGACCGATTCGCTTTGATGAGCATCCGCGCGCGGGGCGGTGGTGGTGGGAGGCTGCGGCCGATCCTGGCGTGGGCACATCTTCGGAATGTGGGATTCATGTGGCGCATAAAGATGTTGTGGGCTCTGTGCAGTAAGACGGCCCGGCTTGTTTGACGACCCTCACCCCAACCCTCTCCCGCGCGCGGGAGCGGGGGCCACACCACATCGCCCCTTTGCTAAAACGAAAGAATTCCATGACTGCCCGTGACGCATTTTTAAGCGCCCCCACCATCACCGAAAACTCTGTGACCATCGACCACCTTAATTGGCTTGAAGACGAGGCCATCAGCATCCTGCGTGAAGTATTTGGCGGCTTTGAGCGGCCTGCCATTCTTTGCTCGTTCGGCAAGGACTCGCTGGTCGTGCTGCACCTGGCGATGAAAGCTGCAGCGCCCGGCAAATTGCCGCTGCCGCTGGTGCATGTGGACACCGGGCACAACTTTCCAGAGGTCATTTCTTTCCGCGACCAATTCGTGAAAAAGCACGGCGTTCCGTTGGTGATCGGGCACCTTGATGATTCGATTGCGAAGGGCACCATTCGCCTGGCGCATCCGCTCGAAAGCCGCAACCCGCATCAGACCATCACGCTGCTCGAAACCATTGAGGCGAATCGCTTTGATGCGCTGGTCGGCGGCGCTCGGCGTGACGAAGAAAAAGCCCGCGCCAAAGAGCGCGTGTTTTCGCATCGCGACAGCTTCGGTCAGTGGCAGCCGCGCGCGCAACGCCCCGAGCTGTGGAACCTCTACAACACGCGCATCGCGCAGGGCGAACACTTTCGCGTGTTCCCAATTTCCAACTGGACTGAGCTTGACGTGTGGAACTACATCGCCCGCGAAAACATCGAGCTACCGTCGATTTATTACACCCATCAACGCCAAGTGATTGAACGCGCTGGCCTGCTGGTGCCGGTCACCGACATCACGCCACCGCGCGCGGGTGAAACGGTGGTCACGCGCGATGTGCGCTTTCGTACGGTCGGCGATATTTCGTGTACATGCCCAGTCGCGAGTACGGCTGCAAATGCGGATGATGTGATCGCAGAAACGATCGCTGCGACCGCGTCAGAGCGCGGCGCGACGCGCATGGACGATCGCGCCAACGATGCGGCGATGGAACGGCGGAAAAAGGAAGGGTACTTTTAGGCATCGATCATTCCCGCGATGGCGGGAATCCAGATCGAGAGCTTCAAATTTGCGCGTTCGATATACAGAACGCAACAGTGAAAAATTTACCGAGTAATTGATATGTCGCCACATGCCACCGCCCTCACCCCACCCCTCTCCCGCACTGCGGGAGAGGGAGCTAGCCGCCCCCTGCGCTTCATCACCTGCGGCAGCGTGGACGACGGCAAAAGCACGCTCATCGGGCGCCTACTCTACGACAGCAAAGCGTTGATGGTCGATCAGCTCGATGCACTCAGCAAAGCGCGCGGCGCGCAAAGCCAAAGCGGCAAACTTGACTTGTCTTTAGTCACCGACGGATTAGAGGCCGAGCGCGAGCAAGGCATCACCATTGACGTCGCCTACCGCTACTTCGCCACGCCGAAGCGGAAGTTCATCATCGCCGACGCACCCGGACATGAGCAGTACACGCGAAACATGGTGACCGGCGCATCGAAGAGCGACGTGGCCGTGCTGCTGATCGACGTAATAAAGCTCGACTTCACGCAACCTACGTTGACCCTGCTGCCGCAAACCAAGCGTCACGCGGCTTTGGCCGGTCTGCTTGGCTTGCAGCACACGGTGCTGGCCGTGAACAAGATGGACGCGATTGATTTTGATGCCGCGAAGTTTGCGCGCGTGGTCACTGCATTTGGCGAACTCGCCGCGTCGCTCGGCATCCATGCGTTCACCGCCATTCCGATGTCTGCACTCGACGGCGACGGCGTCGTTGCACATACCGAACGCACCTCGTGGTTTCAAGGCCCTGCGCTGTTGCCACATCTCGAATCATTGCAACTTAGCGAAGCGCGTGACAACACCACCGCACACATCGCGGTTCAGTGGGTCACCCGCGACCAATCCGACGATCACCAGCGCTGGATCACCGGAGACCTCGCTGAATCCACGCTGTCTGTGGGCGACGCGGTCAGCGTGTTTCCCAGCGGCGCAACAGCGGTCGTCGCAGCACTTCGTACCGGGCGCGGTCTGGTTG
Organism: Burkholderiales bacterium; assembly: GCA_014378555.1. Lineage (GTDB taxonomy): Bacteria > Pseudomonadota > Gammaproteobacteria > Burkholderiales > Casimicrobiaceae > Casimicrobium. Next base: position 4,013 of record JACMNN010000068.1, read on the forward strand.
ACTGCGCCAAGCCCGGCGAAGCCGTCGCGGTGCGTTTCGATCGACAGGTAGACATCGCGCGCGGCGACTGGATCATCGCTGGCAACGCTGATGCGCGGGTGTTAACGCAAAAAACGCAAGCGATCATCGCCTGGCTAGATAATGCGCCGCTCACCGTTGGTCGTCGCTACGTTGTGCGTCACGGCGCACGCTGGTTGCCGGCCCGCATCAGTGCAATCTCGTCCCGACTCGATCTGGCCAACGGCCAATGGCGAGACACCGACGCTGGCCTTGACGACAGCCTGCCCGCAGAGGTCAATGCCAACGATCTGGTCCGCGTCGAGATCGAGTTTGCGCAAGCACTGCCGCTCGCCGCCTTTGCAAAAAGTGCTGCGCTGGGCGCATTCGTAATGGTCGATCCGGGCACCAACGCGACGGCCGCGGCGGGGATGATTCAGTAGCAACTTTTCACGGAACGGCCCATTTCAATTGGGCCTAGACGCGAAAACTATTACCAAAAGCGACCGCAATTTATTGGCTTGCGCTGACCGCGTGCCAAGCCTGTCCCAGCGTCGTCGCGCCCGGTGCAACGCGCTGCATCAGCAGCGCTAACGCGACAAACAGCAGCAGCACAATCACCACCGGCCACACGCTGCGCCGCATGGCGGTGGTTAGCCAATCGGGTCGATGCGCAACGTCTGCACGTTTGTAGAGCCAGGTGCCAACGCCGCCATCTATCAGCAATTCGGCAAAAAATGTAGGCGCGCTGTACACCGCGTAAAACGCCACCCCAAACACGGCTGCAGTGACAACCATGACGCCAACGAGCAGCACCACGAACCCCATATCGTCGCCGTCAAAGTCAAGATCCCAACCGCCACCTTTACTGCCGCTGCTCCCGCTGGCGCCGCTGCTGACGCTACCCGACGCCAGGCCGCTGGCAAACCCCTGCACGGGTGCTTCAGCAAACGAATCACTCGCACCGCCACCACCAAACCGTCCTCCGCCGCCGCCCCACCGCGAGCCGCCCCTGTCACCCGCGCTCCCGCTATTGCCCAGTCCGATGCCGCCCGTCCAGTCGGTGCCGTTCGACGACTTTCTCTGTTGCACTCCCGGTGCAGTTTCATCCTTCTCTGCCAGCGCATTGGCACGCCGCTGCCACCACACCCAAACGCTGACCAAACCGAGAAACACCGCCCACGCGGCAAGCACGGCCAGCGGATAACGCCACAGCGGCGCGCCCATCCCAGCGCGATGCAACATGACCGACGCCAGAAAACCGCAGCCGACAGTCGACGCCAACATCAGCGACATCACCAAGCGCGGCGAACCGTGATCACGCAGCCAGGTCAGTGCGCGCGACTTGGGATCGATTGTGGTGTTTAGCGGCGAGCGTGATTGGGTCATGCCCAGAATCGTAGCGCTTTCAACGAACGATGTGGGCTCGCGCCAGTTTGCTGCGGAAACACGGACCAACCAGACTGTCGACCTCACCACTCAGAAATTAACGCGCGGTTTTTCGTTGCTCGCTACGCAAGACAAGCTTCGAGCAGCACTTGCCAATCTTCGACCCTCCCGCCCACAATCTCAAGCAACGCCGGTGTTCACGGCTCGCGAATTCACTCGAATCGCCTTTGGTTTCTTGCCGACGAAAAATCTGCTGTGTGCCCAACCGTTGCCCCGCCGGTTTCGTGAGGCCGCTGTGCCGCGTGAGGGACAGCGCTTGAAGCAGCGCCACAAGTCAAACCCTCCGCCCCACCTATTTATGCGACCACCGCTGCGCCCGAAGTGCGCGGTTCTTTATCATCAGCTGCGAAACACTAAATTCAATCAAAAGCAGATTGTCATGACGCAACTACCCATCATCGATTTACGTGCGCCGCAGCGCGCGATTGCGCAGCAGATCGCAGATGCCTGCAAGGCGCACGGCTTTTTCTATGTTGTTGGCCACAACGTTGACGAGTCGCTGGCGCTGCGGCTGGAGCAGCTGAGTCATCAGTTCTTCGCGCTGCCCGAAGCGACCAAGGCGAAGTACGCGATGTCACTGGGTGGGCCGGCGTGGCGCGGCTGGTTTCCGCTGGGTGGCGAGTTGACGTCCGGTCGCCCTGACTGGAAGGAAGGCTTGTACCTCGGCAGCGAATTGCCGGACGACCATCCGCGCGTGAAGGCGGGCGTGCCGCTCCATGGCGCAAACCTCATTCCCATTGACGCCGTGCTGCCTGACTTTCGGCGCACCGTGCTTGAGTACATTGATCAGGTGACGCGACTTGGGCATCGCGTGCTCGAAGCGATTGCTGGGTCATTGGGCCTTGCGCCAAATTATTTTGCCGCTCGCTACACGGCCGATCCGCTGATTTTGTTTCGCATTTTTTTGTACCCGAGTCGCCCCGTACCTGATGATGTGGGCGCGTTGTACGGCGTGGGTGAGCACACCGACTATGGCTTGTTGACGCTGCTGCGTCAGGATACCGTGGGCGGTCTTCAGGTGAAAACGGCGAGCGGCTGGATTGAGGCGCCGCCCGTGCCCGCGTCATTTGTGTGCAACATTGGCGACATGCTGGATCGGATGACCGGCGGGCTGTATAGAAGCACGCCACATCGCGTGCGCATCAACACCAGTGGTCGCGACCGGTTGTCGTTCCCGTTGTTCTTCGACCCGGATTTCGACGCGCGTATCGAGCCGATCCGCACGCCAGAAACCGATGACGCGGTGTCGCGCTGGGACGGCGCGAGCGTGCACAATTTTGACGGCAGCTACGGCGACTATGTGCTGGCGAAGGTAGGCAAAGTGTTTCCTGATCTCAAGCGGGACGTGCTTTAGGTAAACGGTGAGAACGTCCGGCTCGCGCTGGTGCATTTCCCTTGCGAGCCCGCGTTTCTTGATTCGTAACCAATTATTTATCTAAGCAGATACTGCGAGGCTGTTGCACCCGTGCCGCCAGCGGCATGCGCTTCAACGCCGTGGCAATCAAGTGGCATAAACAAACAGCAGTTTGACGCGACACGACGATGCGACGGCAGTCGCATAATATTGCTTCGATCACAGAAATATTTTTTATCTATGACCACACTTCGTTTGGGCGACACGGCCCCTGATTTCACGCAAGACTCGACCGAAGGCACGATTCACTTTCATGAGTGGGCCGGCAACTCGTGGGTTGTGCTGTTCTCGCATCCCGCCGATTTCACACCGGTGTGCACCACTGAGTTGGGCAAGACCGCAGCGCTTGCGACCGAGTTTGCCAAGCGCGGCGTGAAGCCGATCGCCGTGAGTGTTGACCCAGTCGATCAGCACAAAAAGTGGATTGATGACATTAACGATACGCAAAACACCACGGTTAACTTCCCGATCATTGCCGACGCGGATCGCTCGGTGGCAACCCTGTACGACATGATTCATCCGAAGGCGCTGGCTACGCAAACCGTGCGCAGCGTATTTATCATCGACCCGAAAAAAGTGATTCGCACCACGTTCACCTATCCAGCCAGCACGGGGCGCAATTTTGACGAAATTTTGCGGGTGATCGATTCGCTGCAACTCACCGACAGTCACAAAGTGGCCACGCCTGCCAACTGGAAAGACGGTGACGACGTGGTGATCGTGCCCAGTTTGCAAGACCCGGCTGAATTGGCGCAGCGTTTTCCAAAAGGCTTTAACGCGATTCGCCCCTATTTGCGAATGACGCCGCAGCCTAACAAGTAGCGAACAAGTGGCGAACTAAAAAGCGTTCGGCACGGCGCTCTTGCTTTGAGCCGCTTAAGGCAGCCGTGATCGGTGTCGGCAGCAGCGGTTGCGATACGCGACAATACCAACTTCAGGGAGCCAAAAAATAAAAACCCAAGGCTCAACATGTCACACATTCTTTTAGTTACCGGCGCAGCGGGCGGACTCGGTCGCGCCGTTGTTGCTCGCGCTGCCTTAACTGGCGCGAAAATCGCGGTGGTCAGTCGCGACGCGCAACATCTCGCGGACGCATTTGGCGAGGCACACACGCACATCGCCGCCGACGTTTCAACCTTTGACGGCGCGCAGCTTGCAATCAAGCATTGCGTGGAAACGCTGGGCGCGCCGAGCATGCTCGCGCACTGCGTCGGCAACATTTTGCTCGCTCCGGTCGCGCGCACCACAGAGGCGCAATATCGCGACGTAATGCGCGCCAATCTCGACAGCGCCTTTTTCACCCTCGGCGCGTTCGTAGCTGCCGCGCGCAGCGCCGCGATCCCGGCGTCGGCCTGCTTTGTTTCCACCATCGCAGCGGGCATTGGCATCGCCAATCACGAAGCGGTGGCCGCAGCCAAAGGCGGGCTCGAGGCGATGGTGCGCTCCGCCGCTGCGACCTACGCCGCCAGTGGCATGCGCTTCAACGCGGTGGCGCCGGGCCTGATGGACACGCCCGCAGCCGCGAAGTTTTTGTCGTCGCCCGCGTTGCGTGAAGCCAGCGCCAAGCAATATCCGCTAGGCAGCATTGGTAGCGCTGACGAGATCGCGGAGGTCATGCTCTGGTTGTTGTCCGACTCGGCACGCCGCGTGACGGGACAGACGTGGACGGTGGATGGCGGCTTTACCGCGGTTCGGCCGTTGGTGCGCTGAGCGAAAGTGGGCTTCGCAACTAACGCGCGCCTTGCAGCGTAAAGATGGCGCAGGCGTCGCCTGCCCATCTTGCTCACGCGCTTAGACGTGTAGTTTCAGGCGAGCGCGTTAGGCGAACAGCTTTACGCTGCGATGCCCGCGCACATGGGCCCAATTGCTGAATGGCGCGCATCCGTTACTGCAACCGCACGACTTGCAGCACCAAACGTTTTGCATGACGACACGCCGTTTTTTAGTGGCGATCCATCAAACTGGAAGGTGTGGTTTGATCACGCCAGTCCCGGCGCGATTGACGGGTGTGAACACCTGCATTTCAGTCACGCAACGTTGGCGCTGGATGCGGCGATTGACGCATTGGGCGTTGCGTTAAACACTACGCCGCTCGCGCTGCTAGATGTCAGCGCCGGGCGACTGGTGGTGCCGTTCGGCCCGATGATCAAGAGTGAATCAGGCTATTACCTGCTGACGCCCACAGGCAATATTGAACGCCCACAAGTGACGCTTTTCCGCGGCTGGATACTGGACGAGGTACGCAAAGATGATGCGCGGCTGGCGGGATTGTTGAACGCCAAGAAATAGCCCAGCCTGCTGCACAACCCCTCACCCTAGCCCTCTCCCGCAAGGGGAGAGGGGACATGAGCAACTACGCGAACACAATCACGCCGTTCCGCGCATCCACCTCAATGGTGGAGCCGGGCAAAAATTTGCCTGCGAGCAATTCTTTTGACAGCGGATTTTCCACTGACTGCTGAATCGCGCGCTTAAGCGGACGAGCGCCAAACACCGGATCGAAGCCTGCTTCGCACAGCGCGTCGAGTGCCGATTCAGACACTTCAATCTTGAGGTCAAGCTTGGCCAGACGCTCCTCGAGGCGCCGCAACTGGATGCGTGCGATGCCCTTGATGTTGTCTTTGCCAAGGGCGTGAAACACCACGATCTCATCGATGCGATTGATGAACTCGGGGCGAAAATGGTCTTTCACCTCCGCCATCACCGCGAGCTTCACCAGCTCAGGCGGGTCGTCCACCATTGCTTGAATCTTGGCACCGCCGAGATTGCTGGTCATGATGATCACGGTGTTTTTGAAGTCCACCGTACGGCCTTGGCCATCGGTCATGCGGCCATCGTCAAGCACTTGCAACAGCACATTGAATACGTCTGGATGCGCCTTTTCCACCTCATCAAACAGCAGCACGCTGTAGGGCTTGCGGCGCACTTGCTCGGTGAGCTGCCCACCCTCGTCAAAGCCCACATAGCCGGGCGGCGCGCCGATCAGGCGAGCCACCGAATGCTTCTCCATGTATTCGCTCATGTCGATGCGGATCAGTGCCGTCTCACTGTCAAACAAAAATTGCGCAAGTGCTTTGGTCAACTCGGTTTTGCCGACCCCGGTTGGGCCGAGAAACAGGAACGAGCCATACGGCTTGTTCGGGTCAGCAAGGCCCGCGCGCGAGCGGCGGATCGCATCAGCGACCAGCGACACCGCTTCGTCCTGGCCGATCACGCGCTGGTGCAGCGCATCCTCGATGTGCAGCAGCTTATCGCGCTCGCCGGTCATCATTTTGGTCACGGGAATGCCGGTGGCGCGCGAAACCACCTCGGCGATTTCTTCGGCTCCGACCTGGGTGCGCAGCAGCTTCGTTTTGCCGTGGCTGGCAGCACCGTCCGCAACCAATTGCGGCAAGATTTCTGCCAATTTTTTCTCAAGGTCTGGCAACAGTCCGTACTGAATTTCCGACATCCGCGCAAAGTCGCCGCGACGACGCGCTTCATCCATGTCGAGCTTCAGTTTTTCGATTTGTTCCTTGACGCCCTGAGTGCCCTGCACCGCAGCCTTTTCGCCACGCAGAATTTCGTCGAAATCAGCATATTCGCGCTCTAATTTAAGGATTTCTTCTTCCAACAAATCGAGGCGTTTGCGTGATGCGGCGTCCTTCTCTTTCTTCACCGCTTCGCGCTCAATTTTTAACTGAATAATGCGCCGGTCGAGCTTGTCCATCACCTCGGGTTTGGAGTCAATCTCCATTTTGATTCGGCTTGCGGCCTCGTCGATCAAGTCAATCGCCTTATCGGGCAAAAAGCGATCGGTAATGTAGCGATGCGAAAGCTCGGCTGCGGCGATGATCGCGGCATCGGTGATGTCAACGCCGTGATGCACCTCGTACTTTTCTTTAAGCCCGCGCAAAATCGCAATGGTCGATTCGACCGACGGTTCACCCACCAAAACCTTCTGAAAACGGCGCTCCAGCGCGGCGTCTTTTTCTATGTACTTGCGATATTCGTCGAGCGTGGTTGCGCCCACGCAGTGCAGCTCACCGCGCGCCAACGCAGGCTTCAGCATGTTGCCAGCATCCATCGCGCCTTCCGCCTTGCCCGCGCCAACCATGGTGTGCAACTCGTCGATGAAAACGATGGTTTGGCCTTCGTCTTTGGCAAGGTCTTTCAACACCGCCTTCAAGCGCTCTTCAAACTCGCCACGATATTTCGCACCGGCAAGCATCGCAGCAAAGTCGAGCGACAACACCCGTTTGTTCTTCAGTCCCTCTGGCACTTCGCCATTGACGATGCGCTGCGCCAGCCCTTCAACGATGGCGGTTTTGCCCACGCCCGGCTCACCAATTAACACCGGATTGTTTTTGGTGCGCCGTTGCAACACCTGAATCACCCGGCGAATTTCGTCGTCGCGCCCGATCACCGGATCAAGCTTTCCAGCGCGCGCACGCTCAGTCAGATCAACGGTATATTTATCTAGCGACTGGCGTTGGCCTTCCGCCTCCTGCGAGTCCATGCCGGTGCCACCGCGCACCGAGTCAATCGACGCTTGCAATGTTTTGGCGTTGGCACCCGCGTCTTTAAAAATTCGCCCCGTCTCGCTCTTGTCGCTGGCGAGCACTTGCAGAAATAATTCCGACGCGATGAACTGGTCATTGCGCTTGGTCGCTTCTTTGTCAGTCAGATTGAGCAGACCATTGAGGTCGCGGCCGACGGTTATGTTGCCGTCACTGCCCTGAACACGCGGCAGGCGCTCGATGCTGGCCTGCAAATCTTTGCTCAGCTTCGCAACGTTCACGCCCGCGCGTTGCAACAGCGATTTGGTGCCGCCATCCTCTTGGTCGAGCAAGGCCATCAACAAGTGCTGCGGCTCAATCTGTGAGCCGTCGAGCCCGACCGCGATGGACTGAGCCTCGGCGATCGCTTGTTGAAATTTAGTGGTCAGTTTGTCGAAACGCATGGTGCGCTCCTGTTGAGTCATTGTTAATGGGTAATTTGGGATAGATCGATGCCAATTCAACTGATCTGCATCAATAGGCAGGTCAAATGCTGCCACTTTTCGCTCGATTTTTCGCTTGAGCGGGCGTGTTTTATTGCCTGCTGGCGTTGACGCCAAATAAGCAAGGCCAAGGTAGAACGCAAAGGGCAACCATACGGCCGAGCGCCCAACTTGCTAATTTTCGCGTTCGAATGCGCAGCCAATTAGTCTGTAGTAAAACGCTCAATACGTGTTTAAGCCAGAAAAAGCGCTCCGTTGTTGTGAGCGCGGCACCGAGTACTGCCATGATTAATCCAAACAGTATTTACCGAAAAACTGATGCCGGCGTGGCCGAAATTCAGTCGCGAGCATTAGGCCTGCGCACTGAGTTACGGCGCGTGTTAATCCTGACCGACGGCACCGCCACGGTAGGCAAACTCGCCGCCTTTGTTCGCGCTGCAGAGATTGAAATGTTGGTTACCGAGCTTGAGCAGCGCGGATTGGTGGTGAGCGGCAGCAATGCTGGAGCAATCGGCTTCGGACCGCTTCCGGTAGCCGAACTGCCACCGCTGACTGACATTACGGTCACTCCATCGATCAATGTCTCGGCAAGGGCGGACAACCTTTTGGAGCCTAGCGCCGCGCAAATGCTCGCCGTGCGACGCACCGCCGTCAGTTCGTTGCATGAATTTCTCGGCCAGGATGCCGGCACCTTGACCAGCAAAATCGAGCGTTGCAGCAGCGCCAACGAAATGCGCATCGCAGTCAACGAGGTTCGGCAAGCGCTAGACCGGCAAATGGGCGCATCGGTCGGACAGCGCTTTCTCGACGCGGTGCGCGGTGCTGCCGAGGGCACGCGCTGAACGTTTGGTGACTGTCCGTCGTTAATTTGCAGCGATTGGTCGCATGCGTCTCGGCGGGCGGATCGAGCGCTGCTACGCTTGCGCCATGAAACTACGCCTCACGACCTTCCGTTTGTTGCTGACACTGTTAGTAAGCTTGGGCTTGTCTGCTTGCGACACCAACAAGTCGGTCAACAACACCGGAATTGCGCTCAGCGATTGCCGCATCAAAGACATTGACTCGGTTGCGCGCTGCGCCTTCGTCTCCGTCCCTGAAGATCACGGCAACGCGCAAAACGGCAAGACCATTGCCATACACGTTGCCGTATTGCCCTCGCTGGCGCGGCGCGCAGAGCCCGATCCGGTGTACGTTTTTGCCGGCGGCCCCGGACAGGCTGCCAGCGACATTGGACGCATAGTGAGCGCGCTGGGCGATTTGCGTAAGCACCGCGACATCGTGCTGGTCGATCAACGTGGCACCGGCAAAAGCAAAACGCTCACCTGTGTCGAAAATATGCCGGGCGCCGGCAGCAAAGACACCCAGACCGATTCGCTGCGGCAAACGTTGACCGCCACCGATGTCGAAATGGAGCGTGATCGCCTGCTCTGCTTGGCCACACTCAAAGGCAATCCAGCGGTGCATCGAAGCGACGACTATATTGATGATCTAGAGGCGGTGCGCAAGGCGTTTGGCCAGCAAAAAATCAACGTTTGGGGCGGCAGCTACGGCTCGCGCGTAGCGCTGCGCTACATGAAGCGATATCCAGACAGCATCCGCACGGCAGTGCTCGACGGCGTTGCACCCACCACGCTGCACTTGCCCGATGACGCGCTGCAAACGTCCGAGGCTGAGCTGCGCAGCGTGCTCGCCGGATGCGCCGCCTCGGTGGGCTGCAATCAGGCGTATCCCAACACCTTAGCCACGTTTGATGCGTTGCTGGCCAAGCTCAAGGCAACACCAGTGCGCACGCAAATCGCGCATCCGGGCACCGGAGTGATGATTGATGCCACGATCAGTGATCGCACGCTGGTGAGCTTGTTGTGGCCGCTGCTCTATCAACCCGAAGCCACGCGACTGGTGCCTTCACTGATCGGTCAGGCCGCCGGTGGCAATTTCGCTCCACTCGCCGCCACCGCCACGGCGTCCTCCATTCCGAGCGAAAATTTGGCTGGCGCGCTGCGACTTGCTGTGATGTGCGCCGAGGACATGTTGGGGCGAACACCCGCGCCTAACCCGCGCTTTGACTCGATCACACAACTTTTTTATGCAGCATGCAAAGATTTTCCGCACGGCAAAGTCGCAGCGGAATTTTTTGAGCCGACCATAAGCGATATCCCCACGCTATTGCTCTCCGGCAATCACGACCCGGTCACGCCGCCATCACAAGCCATTCTTGCTGCCAAAACATTAAGCCAACACAAACAAATCGTGGTGACCGGCATGGGCCATATCGTGTCCATCCACCCCTGTGTGCGTCGTGTGCTCAGCCAGTTTGTCGACGCTGGAATAGTGCCGACAAAACCTGACGCTTGTGAGGCGGATCTGACGTGGCCAATGCCGCTGTTTTATACCTCGCCGTTGGAGGCGAAGCCATGATTAACGTGCAAGGATTGAGCAAACATTTCACCGTGCGCGAACGCGGCTCGTTGTTCGCCATAAAAACAAAATCACGCAGCGTGACGGCGGTCGACAACGTCAGTTTTACCGCCCGTGACGGCGAAGTCACAGGGCTGTTGGGGCCGAACGGTGCAGGCAAAACCACCACCCTGCGCATGCTGTCCACGCTGCTGACACCCGACGCGGGACAGGCTCAAATCGACGGCGCTGATTTAGCCCGCGAACGTGCCGTTGTGCGTCAGCGGTTGGGGGTGCTGGGTGATGCGAAAGGGCTTTACTGGCGACTTACGGCGCGCGAAAACATCACCTATTTTGGGCGACTGCAAGGCATGAGCGACACCGACGCCAAACGCCGCGCGGATGCGCTGATTGACGAGCTGGGTTTGCGTGATTTATCTGACCGCCCGACGCAGGGTTTTTCGCAGGGCGAGCGGATGAAAGTAGCCATCGCACGCGCCCTCGTCCACAACCCGCAAACGGTGCTGCTAGACGAGCCTACCAACGGCCTGGACATCATGTCCACGCGCAGCATGCGCGAGCTGATTCGCGGCCTGAGAGCGCAAGGCAAATGCGTACTTTTTTCAAGTCACATCATGCAAGAAGTTGCTGCACTTTGCGACCGGGTGGTGATCATCAACAAAGGGCGCGCCGTGTTTTCTGGAACGCCACAAGAAGTGTTGGCAGCCACCGGGCTCGATAGCCTCGAAGACGCGTTTGTCAAACTGATTGGCAGCGAAGAAGGGTTGTTCGAATGAGCACGTTTTCGTTCTCCCGCTTGTTGCTTGTAGCGCGCAAAGAATTGCTCGATTTATTGCGTGATCGCAAAAGTATTTTCTGGGCGCTGTTTACGGTGGTGATCTCTGGCCCGTTGGTGGTGGGCCTGCTTTATTTCGTCGGCAAAACGGTGAGCGATCGGATTGAAAAGGTGACCGCGCCGATTGTTAACGCGCAGTTTGCGCCCGACCTGGTGCGCTTTCTCGAACGGCGCGGCGTGAAGATTAATGCTGATCCTGCGGACTATGAAGCACGCGTCAAAAGTGGCGATCTCGACGCCGTGCTGGTGATCGACCCGAGCTACGCCGAGTCGCTCGGCAGCGGTCGCCCGGCAAAGATTACGCTGGTCACCTTGTCCAGCCGCGATGGCTCCGCCCCCATCGTCGGGCGACTGACACGCGAGCTGCGTGTGTATGCCGAGATGATCGGCAACGAACGCATGATTTTGCGCGGTATTGCGCCGGCGGTGGCGCGGCCGTTGTTGGTGGAAGAGCTTGACCTGGCCACCGTCGAACAGCGCAGCGCGCGACTGTTGCAGGTGATGAGTTTTTATGCGCTGTTCGCCGG
>JACMNN010000009.1 GCA_014378555.1 Burkholderiales bacterium
CGCTCGGGTTTGACCTCAAGCAGCAGCGCGCCGGTGGAGTCCACCACACGCGGGTCTTCTGGCATAAACGGCAGCTTCACGGCTTGCGACCCGGCGGCGATGATGCACTTCTGAAACTTGATGACTTTCTTCTCGCCGGTCATGTCCCAAGAGGTGCCACTGGTGATTTCAACTTCGACATGGTGGGCGTCGAGAAATTTGCCAACGCCGCGAACCACGTCAACCTTTCTCGCTTTGGCCATGCCCGCGAGGCCGCCGGTGAGTTTTTTCACCACGCCGTTTTTAAAGTCGCGCAGCCTAGCCATGTCAATCACCGGCGCACCGAATGTGATGCCGTGCTTCGCCATAGTTTTGACTTCATCCATGACCGATGCGGTGTGCAACAGCGCCTTCGACGGGATGCAGCCGACGTTCAAACACACGCCACCGAGTGTGGCGTAGCGCTCGATCAGCACGGTCTGCATGCCCAGATCGGCGGCACGAAATGCCGCGCTGTAGCCGCCCGGCCCAGCGCCGAGCACGAGCATTTCGCATTCGATGTCGGCGGTGTAGCTCCCTCCCCCCGGGGGGGTAGAGCCTGCCCCGGCGAAGGCCGGGGGTTGGGGAGAGGGTGGTGGGGTAACAGGTGGGCTTGCTTTAACGGATTCGCGTGGCACTGTTATCACCCTCTCCCCTAACCCCTCCCCCCCAGGGGGAGGGGGAGAAACCGCAGCTGCTTCAATGACCGCCACCACCGTGCCCATGCTGACCTTGTCGCCCAGCTTGACGCGAATCTCTTTGACCACGCCCGCGGTATCGGCGGGCACTTCCATCGTGGCTTTGTCCGATTCGAGTGTGACCAGCGATTGCTCTTTGACAACGCTGTCGCCCACTTTCACCAATACTTCGATGACTGGGATGTCTGCGTAGTCGCCAATGTCCGGCACTTTCAGTTCAACCGTACTCATAGCGCAATCCTGCGGAAGTCCGCTAGCAATACGCCCAGATACGCATTGAATCGCGCTGCAGTTGCACCATCGATCACGCGATGATCGTATGAAAGAGACAACGGCAGCATCAGCTTTGGCATGAATTCTTTGCCGTTCCACTTCGGCTTTATTTCTCCGCGTGAAAGCCCAAGAATCGCCACTTCCGGCGCGTTGATAATCGGCGAAAACGCGGTGCCGCCAATGCCGCCTAATGAGCTGATCGAGAAGCAGCCGCCCTGCATATCCGCTGGGCCAAGCTTGCCTTCGCGCGCCTTGAGTGACAACTCGGTCATTTCTTTGGCGATTTGCATAATGCCTTTTTGATCAGCATTTTTTAGCACCGGCACCACCAAGCCATTGGGCGTGTCTGCCGCGAAGCCGATGTTGAAATACTTTTTGTAGACCAGATTGTCGCCATCAAGCGAGGCGTTGAAGTCTGGAAATTTCTTCAGCGCTGCAACGCAGGCCTTGATCACGAAAGCGAGCATGGTGACCTTAATGCCACTCTTCTCGTTTTCCTTGTTCAACTGAACTCGCAACGCGTCTAGCTCGGTGATGTCACATTCGTCATGATTGGTGACATGCGGAATCATCACCCAATTGCGGTGCAGGTTGGCACCGGAAATTTTCTTGATGCGCGACAGCGGTTTGGATTCAATTTCGCCAAACTTGGTGAAATCCACCTTCGGCCAAGGCAACAGGCCGAGCGCCGCACCGGATTCGCCGCTGTTTGCAGCTGCTGCTGCCGCCGGAGGTGCCGTCATCACGCCCTTGACGAAACTTTGCACGTCCTCCAGCAGCACTCGGTTTTTGGGACCCGTGGCTTTAACGCGACCCAGATCAACACCCAGCTCTCGCGCGAATTTGCGAATCGACGGCGAGGCGTGCGCCTTGCTGAAACTTGCTTCGTCAATGGCGCCGGTCGCAGCTACGGGTTTGGGCCCCTCTCCCTTGACAGGAGAGGGTTGGAGTGAGGGTGATGGCGGAGTTGGAGTTGCCGCTGCTTTTGCGGCAGCCCCCTCACCCCCGCCCTCTCCCGCGAGGGGAGAGGGGGTAGAACTTGCAGCCGCTGCATCAGATGAGACGACGACTACCACCGCGCCTTTGGACACCTTGTCACCCAGCTTGATTTTGATTTCTTTCACAATGCCGGCGACGGTTGACGGCACCTCCATCGTGGCCTTGTCGGATTCGAGGGTGACCAGCGACTGCTCAACCTTCACCGTGTCGCCAACTTTAACCAGAATTTCGATGACCGGAATATCAGTGAAATCCCCGATATCAGGGACCGTCACGTCAATCAGGCTCCCTCCCCCCGGGGGGGTAGAGCCTGCCCCGGCGAAGGCCGGGGGCTGGGGAGACGGTGAAACGGTTGCCAATGCAGGTTGCTTGTCAGAGGTTGCCTGGTTTGCCAGCACCCTCTCCCCTAGCCCCTCTCCCCCGGGGGGAGGGGAAGAAACCGCAGCCGCTACTTCAATCACCGCCACCACCGTGCCCATGCTGCACTTGTCGCCCAGCTTGACGCGCAGCTCCTTGATCACGCCGGCCACATCGGCGGGCACCTCCATCGTCGCCTTGTCGGATTCGAGGGTAACGATGGATTGTTCTTTAGCGACGGTGTCGCCTACTTTCACCAAAATTTCGATCACTGGAATGTCGGTGAAATCGCCGATATCCGGCACTTTTAGCTCTTGCGTTGCCATGATGTTCCCGCTCCTTACACCGTGGTTGGATTAGGTTTATTCGGGTCGATGCCGTATTTCGTGATGGCGTCGGCGAGCAGCTTGCGCTCGATTACGCCGTCGTCGGCCAGCGCGCTCAACGCAGCGAGCGTCACATAAAAACGGTTCACTTCAAAAAAGCGACGCAGATTTTCTCGGCTATCGGAGCGACCGAAACCGTCAGTACCGAGCACCTTGAATGTTTTCTTGATGTAGGGACGCACGCTGTCAGCGTAAATGCGCATGTAGTCGGTTGCGGCGATCACCGGACCCGGCTTCGACGCCACGCACGCAGCAACGTGCGGCACCCGCTGCATTTCCATCGGATGCAGCAGATTCCAACGCTCGCAATCGATGCCGTCGCGGCGCAGTTCGTTGAAACTTGGCGCACTCCAGATATCCGATTCGACGCCCCAATCATCACGCAGCAAATCTGCCGCAGCAATGACCTCACGCAAAATGGTGCCAGATCCGGTGAGCTGCACGCGCATGCCCTTTTTCTTGTCCTTGCCACCTTCCTTAAACAGGTACATGCCCTTGATGATGTCGGCCTGAATGGTGTCGCCCGTCGGGATGTCCGGATGGGTGTAGTTCTCGTTCATCACGGTCAGGTAGTAGTACTCATCCTTCTGATCAGTAAGCATGCATTTCACCGCGTGCTGCGTGATCACCGCTACTTCGTATTGGAAGGTCGGGTCATAGGTGCGCACGTTCGGAATGGCGCTGAACCACACATGTGAGTGGCCGTCTTCGTGCTGCAGGCCTTCGCCATTCAACGTGGTGCGACCGGCGGTGCCGCCGACCAGCAAACCACGTGCGCGCATGTCGCCAGCGGCCCAGCACAAATCGCCGATGCGTTGCACGCCAAACATCGAATAGAAAATGTAGACCGGCAACATCGGCACATTGCTGTTGCTGTAGCTGGTCGCTGCGGCGATCCAGTCGGCCATGCCGCCGGCCTCATTGATGCCTTCCTGCAGAATTTGGCCGTCTTTCGCCTCTCGGTAGAACATCAATTGATCGGCATCAACCGGCGCGTAGTTCTGGCCTTGCTGGTTCCAGATTCCGAGTTGGCGGAACATGCCCTCCATACCAAAGGTGCGCGATTCATCGGGCACGATCGGCACCACATTGCGACCAATCGATTTATCTTTGACCAGCGTGTTCAGGATGCGCACAAAGGCCATCGTGGTTGAAATTTCACGCTCGCCGGTGCCCTTAAGCTGCGACTCAAACGCTGACAATTCGGGCGTCGGCAGTGACACGCTTTTCATGCGTCGCTGCGGCAAATAGCCACCGAGTGCTGCACGACGCTCGCGCATGTATTTGCCCTCCGGCGAATCAGCAGCGGGCTTGAAGTACGGGTAACTCGCGAGGTCTTCATCCTTGACTGGAATGCCGAAACGGTCGCGCATTTGCTTGAGCGATTCGATGTCCATTTTCTTGGCCTGATGGGCGATGTTCAGCCCCTCACCGCTTTGGCCCATGCCGTAGCCCTTCACCGTTTTGGCAAGGATTACGGTCGGCTGACCTTTGTGCTTTACAGCGCTGTCGTAGGCGGCATAAATTTTGTGCGGATCATGGCCGCCACGGTTCAAACGCCACACGTCATCATCGGACATGCTGGCGACCATTTCACGCAACTGCGGATATTTGCCGAAGAAGTTTTCGCGAACGTATTTGCCGTCACGTGCCTTCATCACCTGATACTCGCCGTCAACCACCTCTTCCATGCGCTTGACCAGCAGCCCGTCTTTGTCACGCGCTAGCAGTTGATCCCAATAGCCGCCCCAGATCAGCTTCAGCACATTCCAACCGGAGCCGCGGAAGTCGCCCTCAAGCTCCTGAATGATTTTGCCGTTGCCACGCACCGGGCCGTCGAGGCGCTGCAAATTGCAGTTGATGACGAACACCAGGTTGTCGAGCTTTTCGCGGCCCGCCATGCTGATCGCGCCGAGCGATTCTGGTTCGTCCATTTCGCCGTCGCCGCAAAACACCCAGACCTTGCGGCCTTCGGTGTTGGCCAAGCCACGCGCATGCAGGTATTTGAGAAAACGCGCCTGATAAATCCCCATCAACGGACCAAGCCCCATTGACACCGTCGGCAGCTGCCAAAAATCGGGCATCAGCCATGGATGCGGATAGCTTGAAATGCCCTTGCCATCGACCTCCTGACGGAAGTTGTCCATCTGCTCTTGACTCAATCGGTCGAGCATGAAGGCGCGTGCATACACGCCCGGCGAGCTGTGTCCCTGTATGTAGACCAGATCACCGCCATGGTCCGCGCTGGGCGCATGCCAGAAGTGATTGAAGCCGACGTCATACAGCGTGGCGGCCGACGCAAACGACGAAATATGTCCACCAAGTTCGAGATCTTTTTTACCACCGCGCAGCACCATCATTGCGGCATTCCAGCGCACGTAACTGCGCAGCTTGTGCTCTATCTCATGGTCGCCGGGACTCTTGGCCTCAAGGTGTGTGGGGATGGTGTTGAGGTACGCCGTGTTAGGCGTGAACGGCGCATGGCCGCCGGTGCGCCGCGCTTTGTCGAACAACGCTTCCAATAGGAAATGCGCGCGTTCGTAGCCTTCGTTGGCGATGACGCTGTCGAGTGAATCGAGCCAGTCGCTGGTCTCTTTAGGGTCCAAATCGCCCGCGCCTGTCGGATCGGTGGGGTTTACGTTCTGCATGTTCGTCCTCCTTATTTGTCACTGGTAATACTCGCGCTGATCGCCGTCAGCCGCCTGTCACTGCGGGCCATGACCGCTTGCTCGCCATTGTCGCGCGTGTGCACTGCAGCATAAAAAAAGTGCCGCAAACACACCTCACAACAATAAATTCTAAGATAAATTTCATTGGATGGAAAGCGCTTCCATTAATTAACGCCTTGGATACAGCTTTACGCCATCTTTCCCATTTAATAAAGGCTGCGGCATAGCTTTTATTAAAAGTCGACAATCGTTCATTTACTGCTTTTAGCCCAATTAAACCGGCAGTTTCACTAACAAGCTGCTAGCTGCACATCGGGTTTTCGCCGCCATTTGCGCACCCCGTATTCTTAAAATCAAGCCCAGTCCATTCAGTTAACCCAAAGGAATTCCATGCAATTTCCCCCTGTTCGCAGCGTGGCTCACGCCCTCGTTGCCAGCGCCCTGCTCCTTGCCGCGCCGCTCGTTTTTGCCCAGAGCTATCCCAATAAAACCATCAAATTTCTGGTGCCATTTCCTGCCGGTAGCGCCACCGATGTCGCCGCTCGGGTACTGGCTGAGTCCATGGGCAAAGAGCTGGGACAGGCCATCGTCGTCGACAACAAGGCCGGTGCGCTAGGCACCATCGGCGCCAACGAAGTTAAGGCCGCCGCCGCCGACGGTTACACCATTCTGGTGACCACCAGCACCACGCAGGCCGCCGTAATGAGCCTGCTGAAAAAAGTGCCGTACGACCCGATCAAGGATTTCACGCCGATCGGCAAAATCGCAACTACGCCGTTTGTACTCATCGTCAACGAAAAAGTCCCAGCGACCGATCTCAAGAGCTTTATTGCCTACGTCAAGGCCAATCCGGGCAAAGTGCGTTTCGGCCAAGGCTCCAGCGGCTCGTACGTGTCGGGCTCACTGTTCGCCAGCATGATCGGTGGCGACATGCAGATGATTCCGTACAAAGGTATCCCACCAGCGATTACCGACATGCTTGGCGGCAACATCGAGGTCGTATTCTCAGACCTCGGTAATGCGCAGGCGCAGTTAAAAGGCACCAAAGTAAAAGCGTTCGGCGTCACCAGCAGCAAGCGTTCCAGCGCGCTTCCTGATCTTCCGGCGATCGCCGAACAAGTGCCAGGCTACGAACTGGTGCCGTGGTTTGCGCTGATGGCGCCGGCCAACCTACCCAAAGACGTCGCCTCGAAACTCACCACGACACTGCAAAAAGTGCTGCTTGCGCCCGAGGTGAAGCAGAAGCTCGTCGCCGGCGGTTTCGACATCGATTCCACCGATGCAGCTGGCCTCGCCAAACTCATCGATAGCGAAATTAAACGCTGGGCGCAGCTCACCAAAGCCGCGAAGATCGAGGCTGAGTAAACATTTTCAGGCCATCGCTCAATTAGTGGCGGTGAGTCGCGCTTAACGTTGAGTGCATCCATGCGTTATCAAGGCAAACTCGTTGAATGGCACGACGCTAAGGGCTTCGGCTTCGTGTTGCCCAACGCGGGCGGTATGAAGTTTTTCGTTCACATGAACGACTTCGCGCCCGCACCACGGCGCCCCGCGATGAACGACCTCATCACATTCGAAATGGGGCGCGACAAATCGGGGCGAAATTGCGCGATTAATGTCGCACTCGTGCCTACTTCGCAACAGCGCGTGCAGCGTGAACGGCGGATGCGTCAGCGCGAAGCAGCGTATTCATCGGCATGCTATCTCGCGGGATTTTGGATCCTGCTTTTGTTCGTTGCAATGGCGACCAAGCGACTGCCTTGGCAATTGGTAACGGCGGTCGTGGTGTTCAGCGCGATCACCTACGCCGCCTACAGCGGCGATAAGCAAGCCGCGGAATCAGGGCGGCGACGCACACCTGAGAACACGTTCCACTTGCTAGCACTGATCGGGGGTTGGCCGGGTGCCGCCATCGCGCAGCAACGCTTACGTCACAAAACGACCAAACAGCCGTTTCGCAGCGTTTACTGGCTGACCGTATTTTTGAACTGCGCAACCGTGATTTGGTTATTTGCATCGGGCAACGGACGCGGCTGGATGGAGGCGATCACTGCGGCCGGATTCAGAATGTAGCAGTGCATCGTCCTCGAAATCGCTTGATGCGACAATTGATCGAGCTAGGAGCCAAGCGATGCGCACCACACTCACCTTTGATGACGAACTTTTTGCAAACGCTAAACAACACGCTATTCAGCAGCGGTCGGCACTAGTCAATGAAGCGCTCCGCGCTGCTCTGCATCGCGCCGCAGCGCAGTGCTTGAAATTACTCGGCGGTTGCAAGGCTAGTTTTAAATTGCCGTCTAAAAAAGCGCCCTTCAATATCGAAGCCGCGTCACGTCCATCTAAACCAATTGGCGTCAGCACGTCTTTCCCGCGCCGAGCTTCGGGCGCGCGAAAAGCGACGGGCGACCCTCGCAAACGAATCTGCAATTCGTTTTGAACATACACGAATTCTTTGACTTTCAAACTGTGGAGCACAAATATGCGTCTTAAAAACAAAGTCGCCATCATCACCGGTGGCGCACAAGGCTTCGGCTATGGCATTGCCGAGCGCTACGTGCAAGAAGGCTGCAATGTGATGTTGGTGGACATTCAGGCGCATGCTGTTGAACTGGCCGCTGCGCGACTGCAGGCGCACGCCAAGGGCTTACCGGTCGTCGCCCAACAGGCGGACGTGTCAAAGTCGGTTGATTGGGACGAGCTGGTAACCGCCGCATTGGTGGCGTTTGGACGGATTGATATTGTGGTCAATAACGCTGGTGTGTCGCACAAAAATCAGCCGATGCTCGATGTCGACGAGGCAGAATTTGACCGCGTTTATGCGGTGAATGTGAAGTCGATTTATCTCTCGGCCAAGCATTGTGTGCCGGTGTTTCGTTCGCAACATGGCGGTTGTTTTGTGCAGATCGCGTCGACCGCAGGCGTGCGTCCGCGTCCTGGCCTTACCTGGTACAACGGCTCTAAGGGTGCGGTGATTGTGACCAGCAAATCGATGGCGGTAGAGCTCGCCAAAGACAACATCCGAGTCAACTGTATCAACCCGGTGGCCGGTGAAACGCCATTGTTGGCAACGTTCATGGGAGAGGACACACCGGAGAAACGCGCGCTGTTTAAGGCGTCAATCCCGTTGGGTCGATTGTCTACTCCGCTCGACATTGCCAATGCGGCGCTGTTTTTGGCGAGTGACGAGGCCAACTTTATTACCGGCGCATGCCTTGAGGTGGACGGCGGGCGCTGCGTGTAACTCCGAACGATTCACGCCGCCTGGTGCGACCGAGCGAAGCGCTGCAGCCGACCCAGGTCGCTGCAGGCCGCCTGTGCAACGGCGACGCGGTAAATCGTCTATCCTATTTCGCTGGAGGAAAGCATCATGGCCAACACAACGTTATCCACTCTTTCAGGACTTGACGCAACGTTTCTGTATTTAGAAACGCCCGAGCAGCCAATGCATGTTTCGAGCTTGTGTCTTTACGAAGTACCGCCGAAGCTGAAACGTTCGTTTTCGAAGGCGGTCGTTACGCATTTGAAAAAGCGATTGCACCTCGCGCCGATTTTCACCCACGTTATTGAGTCAGCGCGATTTGGCTTAGGCCATCCGAGCTGGCAAACAGTAGAGGCCGCTGACGGCATCGATTTTGACTACCACGTGCAACGCGTCAGTTTGCCCAAACCGGGCACTATGCGCCAACTTGAGGCCGCTGTGGCGGAAGCGCATTCGCGACTGCTCGATCGCAGCCATCCGTTGTGGCAGTTCACGATTTTCTCAGGCTTAAGTAGCGGTGAAATCGGCTTTTATGCCAAGGTGCATCATGCCGCACTCGATGGCAAGGGCGGCACCGTGCTCGCCAATTCCATTCTTGATCTGTCAGCCACGCCACGCGAAGTGCCACCACCTGAGGTCACGCCCGACGCGGCCACAGCGAAGCCCGACGCCAAAATCGGCGCCATGATTGGTGCAGCATTCTCGAATTCTTTGGCGCAGTACGGAAAGATTATTCGTGCCATTCCGAGCGTCGCAGGTAAGGTGGCAGAGCTTGCCAAGCCGGTGCTGCAAAAGGTAATTGCCACACGTAGCGCACCGTTCAAATTTGCGCCGCGCACGCCGTTCAATGTGAACATTTCGGCAACGCGCAATTTCGTCACGGCGACGCTGCCGTTTGCAGAAGTGCGCGCCGCCGCAAAGGTGCTCGGCGGCTCGGTGAACGACGGTATTTTGTTCGTCTGCTCATCAGCATTGCGCACCTACTTGAAGGGCCTCAACGATTTGCCGAAGCGCACGCTGGTTGCAGCGATGCCGGTGAGTCTGCGCGAGGAAAATAACCAGCAACTGAATAATCAGGCGTCGATGGTGCTTGCTGAACTGGGCACCCATCACGGCGACGCGGCGAAGCGTTGGAAGGCGATTCTGACCTCCACCAGCAAGGTCAAAGAATCGCTCAACAGCTTAAAGAGCGTGCTGCCAACCGACTATCCCGGCCTGCTCGCGCCGGTGCTGGTATCGCGGCTGAACGCGTTGGTGGCCAGCAGCAAACTGATGGAGCGCATGCCGGCAGTGGCCAACGTTGTCATCAGCAATGTGCCGGGGCCAAAGGTGCCGCTGTACCTCGCCGGCGCCGAGATGAAAACGTTCTTCCCGGTGTCGATCATCACCCACGGATTGGCGCTCAACATTACGGTGCAAACCTATTGCGCCAACATCGATTTTGGCATCATCGCGTGCAAAGTTGCGGTGCCGGATTTAAACGATTTGGGTACGGCCATTGCCGGCGGGTTCGACGAATTGGTCGCACTGGCGCAGGCGAAAGTTGCGCTGGATAAAGAGCGCGATGCCGCTGTGCCGGCTGAGGCGGCGCCAGCGCCAGCAGTCAAAAAACGCCGAGCTGCCAAAACCAGCAAAACGGCAAAAGAAGAACCTATCGTTACCCGACCGTCGAGCAAACGCTCCAGCGCATCCCGTTAAGCTCAATTTAACTTTACTTAGCCACTGATCACCACGTGCCGACCCCATCCGCTCAACCGAAAGCCCCGAACCCATTTTTAGTTGCACTGGAGGCGCGGGCTCCGTGGGAATGGGGAGCATCGCTGGCCGCGTGGCCGATGCTGAAAATGATCGGCGCCTGGCCGAGGCCAACCGAAGCAAACCCGCAGCATGTGATTGTGTATCCAGGCCTAGCGGCGGGGGACACCTCAACGCGACCGCTGCGCGCGTTTCTCGAGGATTTGGGCTATGTCGTTCACGGCTGGTACCAAGGCATGAATCGCGGGCCGGGGCGGGGTGTTCTTACGCGACTACGCGAGCAATTAGTTGCCGTGCATCGCGACAGCTTGCAACCGGTGTCGTTGATCGGCTGGAGCCTCGGTGGCGTGTACGCACGCGAGTTGTCGAAGCTCGAACCGAAGTGCGTGCGCAACGTGATCACGCTGGGCACACCGTTCGCGGAAAGTCCGCGCGCCACTAACGCCTCGCGCGTGTATTCAATGCTCTCTGGCGAGCGGCTGCCCGACGAGCTGATGTTGCGCCAATTAGCGGTTGCCCCGCCGGTACCGTTCACCAGTGTGTACTCAAAAACCGACGGCGTGGTGGCGTGGCAAGCGAGCATTCAGAAAGCCAGCAACGACAACGCGTTTATCGAAAATGTGCAAGTTTTTGCGAGCCATTTAGGCATCGGCTGCAACGCTGCGGCGTGGTACGCGATTGCCGATCGCTTGGCACAACCGAAAGACAAATGGGCAGCGTTCGCGCCGCCGATGGCTGCACGATTTTTATTCGGATAATGCGATGAAAGTAACTTCTAACGGTGGCGAATTCGAGGTCGTCATCAACGAACCGGCAGGCGTCAAGGTTACGCCTGACACGCCCACGGTGCTGCTCATCATGGGCCTCGGCATGCAGCTTATCGCCTGGCCCATAGACTTTGTGAACGCGCTGACCCACGCCGGTTACCGCGTGGTGCGGCTGGACAATCGCGACATTGGTTTGTCGCACAAGACCAGCGCGGCGATGCCGAGCCTGGTCTGGATGGCGCTCAGGCATCGCGTCCGTTTACCGGTCACGGCGGCGTACACCCTTCGCGACATGGTCGAGGACACCGGTGGCGTGCTTGAGGCGTTGAATATTTCGCGCTGTCATGTCATCGGCGTATCCATGGGCGGAATGATCGCGCAGGGCCTTGCTAGCCATCATCCGGATCGCGTGGCGTCACTGACCAGCATCATGAGCACCACCGGCGCGCGCGGCCTGCCGCAGGCCACGCCCAAGGCTGCAATGGCGCTGCTGTCGCGCCCGAAAAGTAAGCTGCGAGACGACATCATCACTCATTTCGTGCGCGTGCTCGGCATCATTGGCAGCCCCAAATTTCCGATGCCTGAAGCGGACGTGCGGCAGCGTATCGGAGAGGCGTTTGACCGCTCGTTTTATCCTGCCGGCACCATCAAACAAATGGCCGCAATCATGGCCTCGGGCGACCGCAGTGACGAGGTTCGCCGCATCAGCGTGCCAACACTGGTGATCCACGGTAATGCGGACCCGCTGGTGCCGTTGCAGAACGGTGCAGACACCGCGAACAAGGTTGAGGACAGCGAATACACGGTGATCGACGGCATGGGCCACGACCTCGGCGCGCTGGCCGCTGTTACCGAGCGCGTTTTGCTGTTTTTACAGAAACATACGCGGCCGCGTGAATCATCAACTTTTGATGCCTCCTTACGGGAAAAACCATAGCAACGTATGCAGGCAGGCCATCCCGATCAGCAGTGAAACCAGCATGCCACCGCGCCATCCAGCGTAGATGCCAGTGATGATCGCGGCCACCGCATGCGGCCAACGCATCGCCAGATTCAACTGATTGTTTTGAAACAAGATCAGCGGCACCACTAACGCGGCAAAAATCGCTGGCACCGCTAATTGCAACGCCCGCTCAAATCGCGGCGGCAACTTTTTGCCTGCGAGCAAACCGATGAACGAATAGCGAATAGCAAACGTGCCGATAGCTAATCCGACAATCGCCAGCCAGCCGTCCAACGTGCCAAAACCGCCCCAGTTCATTGCCGCGTCTCGGATGTTTTTAGTTTCAACAAGGCGTCCACCAACATGCCCACGCAGGTGCCCAACGCACAGGCCGCAATCAAGCCAAGCTTGAGCGGCATCGCGTAGAGCAACACGCCCGCCGCTCCGCCAGCAATCGCCGCCAAAATCTGGCTTTGCGACTTGAGCAACGGCACCACCATCGCTACAAACGACAACGGAATGGTGAAATCCAGCTGCCAACTGGCGGGCAATTTTGCTCCGGCAAACGCACCAATTGCGTTCATCAACACCCACCACGGCCACAGCGTCAGCGCGCAGCCGAGATAGAACGCCAGCGGATGCTTCATGTGCTCGCCGCGCTGATGCCGCACCTCGTTCGAGATGAAGGTTTGATCCACCAAAAACAGTGCCCACAACACGCGCTGTTTCGGCGTCGCGCCGGCGATGCGCGGCGCAATCGCCGCACTGTAAACAGCCATGCGCAAATTCACCACCAAGCCGGAAATAATGGCAATTGACAGCGGCGCGCCGCTCGACAAAAACTGTGTCAACACCGCCTGCGACGACCCAGCAAACGCAAACGCCGCGAGCGCCACTGCACCCCATTCGCCCAGCCCCGCCTGCACAGCCGCCACGCCGCACACCAGACCAAACGGAATGTAGGATGGGATAAGTTGCAGGCACTCGATCACGCCTGCTTTAAATGCCGCCCTAGATTCCGCGTGACTGTCTGCGTGGTTCGCCGGGCTGCTCACAGGCGGACGTAATGCACGAATGAAAATGCAACGTCAGGCCCGCCCAATCGCAGCGGAGCGGCGTGAGGCTCGCGTGACGCTTCGCGAAACTGCGCGCGGTCCCAGGCCGGGAACGTGGTGTCTCCATCAACGTTCGCCTCGATTTCGGTCAAGTACAAATCGTCGGCTAACGGCAGCGCTTCAAGGTACATCGCGTTGCCGCCAATCACAAAAACCGGCTGCTCCGCAGGTTGCGGCAAGGCCAACGCTTGTGCCAACGAACGCACAGCCAGGACGCCGTCCGGAAGCGTGAGCGCAAGTGACGTCACCACCACATGTTCACGATTAGGCAACGGCTTGGGAAACGACTGCCAGGTGCGTCGCCCCATCACGATGCGCTTGCCGCTGGTGAGGTTTTTGAAATGCTTGAGGTCAGCGGAAAGATGCCAAGGCAGTATGCCGTTGAGGCCAATGGTGCCATTGGCGGCGACGGCGGCAATCAGAGCCAGACGAGGCCGGGGGAAAGAAGTCATGGCGAAATTATATTAAGTCCACCTTCGTCGTGATGATGGGTGGGCGCGGCAGTTC
The DNA here is from genome assembly GCA_014378555.1 of Burkholderiales bacterium. Taxonomy (GTDB): domain Bacteria; phylum Pseudomonadota; class Gammaproteobacteria; order Burkholderiales; family Casimicrobiaceae; genus Casimicrobium. Next base: position 13,750 of record JACMNN010000009.1, read on the forward strand.
GCACTGCCCAGCCCAACGCATCACAATGCGATACTGCGCCCTCCGTCGACGTTGATCGTTTGTCCGGTGACGTAATTTGCATCACACACTAGGTACTTAACCGCCTCGGCAATTTGCGCGGTTCCGCCTTCGCGTTTGAGCGGTACGTGATCCAAGATCCGGTCGCGTTCTACCGCTGAAATCTGTCCGTCATCGGGCCATTCAATGGGCCCCGGAGCGACCGCATTAACCCGAATCTCGGGCGCTAAGTCACGCGCCAATGCGCGCGTCAGGCCACGTAATCCGGCCTTTGCCACGTTGTAAATCAAATAGCCCGCCATCGGAAGTTCAGCGTGAATATCGGTGATATTCACAATGCAACCGCTTGCAGCTTTTAGATGCGGAGCAGCGGCTTGCGCCAGAAAAAGCGGCGCTTTTAGATTGCTGCCGATCAACGTTGTCCAATCGGCATCAGTGAATTCCGCAACCGCCGTTGGATAGAAAGTAGACGCGTTATTGACCAATGCGTCGAGCTGGCCATAGGCCGCAACAACCTGCTCAATAAGCGCGCCCAGCGTCGCTGTTTGCAACAAATCCGCCTGAACGATGATCGCCGAATCAGCACGCGACGCGTTCAGTGTGGCCGCCAATGCAGTGGCTTCGTCCGCTGATGCGCGATAATGGATTGCCACTCGCCAGCCCTCGTGGTGCAGGCGTTTAGCAATGGCAGCACCCACCCGTTTTGCCCCGCCCGTCACCAGTACAACCGGCGCCATTTTCGCGTTTTTTTGATTTAGCATGGCTTCAAAACTGCCACTTTCTGGCCCATCGGGATTGCCCGCTTCGTCGCTTGAAGCTCAAGCTCACGGCATAAAGGTTGCCGCTCATTTGCGCGCGTTGATCGGTGCATCTCAAACATCGGGATCGCTCGATTCAGGTTCAATTTCGTTCGCTGATTTTATGCGCGCCGCCCTTTTCGCGCCGGGCCTCGGTTATTACACGGCCGGCGCGACCAAACTCGGCATCGGTGGCGACTTTGTAACCGCACCCGAGATGTCCCCCTTCTTCGGCGCGGCGCTGGCCGACGCCTTTGCCGCGATGGGCGCAGCCAACGTGCTCGAACTGGGTGCAGGTTCCGGCAAGTTAGCGCGGGATTTTTTAGCGGCTTGCGACGGCAAACCGCCCTATTCAATCCTCGAAGTCAGCGCTGATCTGCGCGATCGCCAGCAGACGTTGCTGGCAAACCGAAAAGTCACATGGCTTGACGCGTTGCCAGATGAAATCGAGGGGTTGGTCATCGCCAACGAAGTGCTCGATGCGATCCCATGCGAGATCGTACGATTTCACGATGACCACTACGAACAAGCGCGCGTTACTGTGGCGCCGCCAAGCGGTAGTGCGGTGCGCTCTGTTCGGCCCCCTCTCCCGCGCGCGGGAGAGGGCTGGGGTGAGGGCGATGAAAATCAAACCCCCCTCACGCAAATCTGGCAACCCCTTCTAACCGGCCATCTTTTAGCCGCCGCCAAACTAAGAATCCCCCCCATCGAAGGCTACACCTCCGAAATCAATCTCGAAGCCGAGGCCCTCGTTGCCACGCTCGCCGCGCGCCTCACCAACGGCGCCCTTTGCTTCGTCGACTACGGCTTCCCGCGCCGCGAGTATTACCTGCCCGACCGCGCGACGGGCACACTGGCTTGCCACTACCAGCAACGCGTTCACTTTGACCCGTTGATCCTTGCAGGCTTACAGGACGTCACCGCGCATGTGGATTTCACCGCGATGGCGGAAGCCGCGGTGGACGCCGGCGCCAGCGTCATCAGTTATTCGACACAAGCGCAATTTTTGTTGCACGCCGGACTACTAAAGCGCCTCGAATCATACGAATTTGCGAGCGACGCGCAACGCGCAACCGCGCTCGGTGCCGTGCAAAAAATGCTTTCGCCGGCCGAGATGGGCGAATTGTTCAAAGTGCTCATCGTCGGCAAAGGCGCGGCAATCGAGCAACTGGCCGCCATGAGCACCGTGGATCAGTGCTACAAGTTGTAACGGCTTTACGCGCTGGCCCAATGTTGGTATTGGCATAGGGCGCGATTTTCGTTTATATCGACTTCTTCCATTTCGTTGATCCCACGCCTTTTGGTACGCCGTTCCAGCAAAAAGCTGATGCGCCTATTTTCCGGTCAACGTTGCTTTGAGCCACACCTGACGATCCTTCTTTGCCTCGTCGTTGAGCAACTCGTCCGAGTCAAACATTTGCCGTGATTTTGGCAGCGTGGCGGCGCGATACAAATCCACCTGCTCTAGCGTTTGCACCCATGCGTCGCTGCTGGCGAACTGAAAGTGCAGCTTGGCGGGGGCGGCGTATTTAATCCACTTTTCGGGGTCGAGCGGTTCAATGGCGCTCAAGTAGGCGACCCAATTAGCTTTGTCAAAACTGTCGCGAAACGCCTTCGCTTTCGGCTGTTCGGTCACCTGCAGCCAGCCGCTCGGCTTACCGGGCGGGCTCATCAGCACGGCAGCGGCCACCCTTGCATCCACCCCCACCAGCAGTGCTGCTGCCCAAGCGCCGTAGCGCTGGCCAACCACGGCTAACTTCTCGACGTTGAACTCGGGTCGGGTGGCGGCCCAATCGATAGCGCGTCGCGCGTCGATCACCGCATTTCGGATCACGTCGGCGTCGCCCGCGTTGTCGTCGGCGCGGTGCACGTAGGGTTGTTTGAACGGCAGCTCAACGAGCAGCGAGGCGATGCCGCTGGCGGCAAGCGTTTCTGCCTCTTGCACAAACATCGCGCGGCGAACATCAGCGCCTTCACGGTGCAACCAGAGGACGGTGGGATGCTTGCCTTTGCTCAGCGGTGCGACGACCGTCAACTCAACTTCGCTGCTGCCGCCTGCGGTTGGGCTGGTGAGCTTCCACTCCGACACATCACAGCAGCGCGGCTTGCGCACCACGCCTCCGGACATCGCGGGAACGCTGTCGGTCTTTGCGTAGTCGAACTTCATTGCTTCATCAGGTGGCGCCTTATCGGCATACGCCGCGGTGGCGAGACAAAGCGGCAGCGCCAAAGCCAAACGGGTGACAATTGCGTATACGGTGCTGGTACGCAAATCGGGTGCGGTGCCGAAGAAGTGGCGCATGGAAGGTGTCTCCTTGTTGAGGCGAATTACTGAAATTGCACAGATTGGTTTAAAGGATTGTTATGTTGATTCGTCGTTCTACCGACATTTTGCCCTCAGAGATCACCACGGAGAGCCAATACAACTCGCGTCGCGACTGGCTAAAGGCGGCGGGCGCAATGGGGCTTATCGCGGGCTTGCCTGCACTGTCCGCGCGCGACGCGCAGGCGCAGGCCGGAAAGCTCGCGGGCGTTAAGCCAAATGCGGCCTACGGCCTGCCCGATGGCGAAAAGCTCAATAAATTTGATGAGTTGAAAAATTACTGCAACTTCTACGAATTTGGCACCGACAAGACCGACCCACCCGCCAACGCCAAATCGCTGAAAACGCGGCCGTGGACGGTTGCGGTTGAAGGCGAAGTACTAAAGCCGAAAGTCTTCGACATTGACGAGTTGTTTAAGCTCGCACCGCTTGAAGAGCGCATCTACCGCTTTCGCTGCGTCGAGGCATGGTCGATGGTGGTGCCGTGGGTCGGTTTTCCGCTGTCGGCGCTGATCAACGCGGTGCAACCGAAGGGCAACGCCAAATTTGTTGAATTTGTCACGCTCGCCGACAAGGCGCAAATGCCCGGCTTGCGCGCAGGCGTGCTCGACTGGCCCTACACCGAGGGCCTGCGCATGGACGAGGCGATGCACCCGCTGACGCTGTTGACGCTGGGCGCGTTTGGCGAGGCGCTGCCGAATCAGAACGGCGCGCCGATCCGCATGACAATTCCGTGGAAATATGGGTTCAAAGGCGGCAAGTCGATTGTGAAAATTCGCTTTGTTGAAAAAGAGCCGCGCACCGCCTGGGTTAAAGCGGGTCCGAGTGAATATGGCTTCTATTCCAACGTGAATCCCACGGTCGATCACGCACGATGGACACAGGCGACCGAGCGCCGTCTTGGCGAATTCGGCAAGCGCAAATCACTGATGTTTAATGGCTACACCGATCAAGTGGCGTCGATGTACACCGGAATGGACTTGAAGAAGTTTTTTTGAGCGGTGGTTTGGCGCTCGCGTCGTACGGTGAGCACCCCGTCCCCACCCTACAGGCTGACCGATGATTCTCGACCAATTTCGACCGTTGGCGAACGCCTTGAACCCTTGATCGCGGGCGGATTGTTATGGCGAGGCGTCGCTGCTGAAATAGCGCGATCGCCACCCGCCAAGCAGCCCATTATGACCACCGCAACGCCGTTCGTTTATGCCCATCTCGCCACCGTTTTGCCCGCATTCGTAATTGGCACGTACCTGATGGTTGCGCGCAAGGGCTCAAAAAAGCATCGCTTGCTGGGCAAAATTTATATGCTGCTGATGCTAGCCACTGCGATCATCGCCTTGTTCATCAATGCCGAAGTTGGCCCCAAATTGCTAGGCCATTTCGGTTTCATCCACCTATTTTCGGTCTTGGTTTTATACAGCGTGCCCAGTGCCTATTTCGCAGCAAAACGGCATGACCGCAGAACGCACGCCAGCAATATGATCGGCCTTTATTTCGGCGGGCTGCTGATTGCAGGTGGTTTCACGCTGATGCCCGGCCGGCTGATCCACACATGGCTATTCACCTAAACAATTTTCGCTCGCCATCGGCAACTTTTGTGCAACGCGTCAAGTGGCTGTTGATCGTGCTCGGCATGATGCCGCTGCTGCGGCTGATTGCGGGCTTTCCGCTCGGGTGGTTGGGCGCCAACCCGATTGAATTTATTACCCGCTCGACCGGTACGTGGACCATTGTCGGTATTGCCGTCACGCTGTCCATCACGCCGCTGCGCAAACTGCTGAACTGGCCGTGGTTGATTCGGCTGCGGCGCGCAGCGGGCTTGCTGGCCTTTTTCTATGCCAGCCTGCACTTCACTACCTACATCTGGTTTGATCGCTTTTTTGACGTCGACGACATCATCAAAGACATCATCAAGCGTCCGTTCATCACGGTGGGTTTTGCTGCGTTTGTTTTGCTGATACCGCTGGCGGCAACGTCGAAAAACAGCATCATAAAAAAGCTTGGCGCCAAGCGCTGGCAACGCATTCACTATCTGATTTATTTGATCGCGATACTGGCGGTGATTCACTACTGGTGGCTAGTCAAAAAAGACCTGACGCAACCGATTATTTACGCCGTCGTGTTCGCCGTACTGCTTGGCGTGCGACTTATCTGGAAACTACGCTCGGTGTCCAGCGAAAAACCGCCGCTTGTCGCAAAGCCGCCCTCTGACTGAATTATGCTTGCGGTGTTTGATGCTTGATCCGTGAGCACGACCCACTCTGTAAGCGCTATGAATTCTGTTGTCCCCCGTTTTTTCGCCGTCGCTGTCTGTTTGCCGCTGTTAACTGCGTCGGTGTGGGCCCAAGATGTTGAGGAAGACTGGGGCATCAAGTTCCAGTCCACCTATGTCGCGCAGAGCAAGCGCGCCTTTGCCGCCGCATACTCGGGGCCAAATAGTCTGATTACGAAAAAAGAATTTAGCTATTCGTTCACGGCAACTGCCGCGCTAGGTTATCGCCCTTGGGCGGGGGCGGAAATTTATCTCAATCCCGAACTATCGCAAGGGGTGCCACTGTCTGGCCTGACCGGGCTCGGCGGGTTCCCCAACGGGGAGCTGGCGCGAACCTCCGGCCCTACGCCCACGCTGTATCGCGCTCGCACCTTCATCCGGCAGACTTGGGGTCTTGGCGGTGACAGCGAAAAGGTCGAAAGTGACTTCAATCAATTGGCAGGTACCGTGCGCAAACAGCGACTGGTGCTCACCGTGGGCACGGTGTCAATTCAAGACATTTTTGACGAAAACGCCTACAGTCACGACCCGCGAACACAGTTCCTTAACTGGGCGCTTATTACCCACGGCGCATATGACTTTGCCGCCGACGCGCGTGGCTACACCTCGGGCGCGGCAATCGAATACTTCGACGACAATTGGGCCATCCGCTTCGGTCGTTTTGCGCAGCCAAAAGAGCCCAATCAAATGGCGCTGGACGATCGACTGTTGAAAAATTACGGCGATCAGTTGGAGATTGAGCGCGCCCATACCGTGCTGGAACAGCCGGGCAAAGTTCGTGTGCTCGCGTTTCGCAACGTGGCGAAGATGTCGCGCTACAACGATGCACTTGCCCTCGCCACACTTGCCCGCGCTACGCCTGACCTTAACGCAGTGCGCACCGGTCAGCGCGTGAAGTACGGCGTTGGCGTGAATATTGAGCAGGCCATCACACCGGATGTCGGCGTTTTTGCGCGGGCGATGTGGGCCGACGGCAATACCGAAACCTACGCGTACACCGAGATCGATCGCTCGTTTTCGTTGGGCGCGTTGATCAAGGGCACCACCTGGGGCCGCGCGCAGGATACGCTCGGCATTGCGCTCGCCGTGAACGGCCTGTCGACGCCGCACCAACGCTATCTAGAGCGTGGTGGCATCGGCTTTTTCATCGGCGATGGCGCGTTGAACTACCGACCCGAGACCATCTTGGAAACGTTCTACAGCGTCAATCTGTTTAAGGGCACCTGGCTTAGTGCAGACGCACAATACACACGTAACCCGGCCTACAACGCTGATCGCGGGCCGGTGAAAGTTGCCAGCCTTCGCTTGCACGTAGAGTTCTAAGACTCGCGCTACGGCTGCCCGTCGCCGCGCGAAGGTCATGCTCATTTCGCATTGATGCCGGCTTGGCATCGGCGGATGCTGGCGTTCCGCTACGAATCTTTCTAGCATTCATTGCATCGGTTGTCTCAAACGACCTTAGTGGTGCGAAAGTTCATGAAGCGCGTATTAGTTCTTGGTGCCGGAATCCTCGGCGTACACACAGCATATTTTTTGCGACAACGCGGCTTTGACGTCACCGTGGTCGACCGCCAACCTGGTCCGGCACTGGAAACCAGTTTTGCCAATGGTAGCCAGATTTCGGTGAGCCAGTCCGACCCGTGGGCGAGCCCACATGCACCGTTCAAAATTCTGAAGTGGCTTGGCAAAGAAGACGCACCGCTGCTGTTTCGTCTGAAGTGGGACATCAATCAGTGGCGTTGGGGCCTGCGCTTCCTGTACGAATGCCTTCCCGGCCGCGCTGAGCACAATACGTTGCAGGCGATGCGCCTGTCGGAATACAGCCGTCGTACGCTGCAAATGCTGCGCAAAGAAACCGCCATCCAGTATGACCATGCCGAAGCAGGCATCATGATGATTCACTCCAATCGGCAGAGCTTTGATGAGGCGGCTGAGGCCGCGCAATTGCTGATTCGCAACGGTGAGCGGCGCGACGTTTTGTCGGTGGCCGAAGCGGTGACCATTGAGCCTGCGTTGGCGCACACTGCGCCTACTTTGGCCGGGGCAATTTATGCGCCGAACGATGAATCGGGCGATGCTTACAAGTTCACCGTTGCGCTGGCGGAACGCGCGGCGGCCATGGGCGTTGAGTTTCTCTACAACACCACGATCGAGCGAATTGATCGAGGGCAAGGCGGCGTGACGGGAGTGGTCGTAGCCCCCTCCTCAACCAGCGCAGGCGCGGGCAGAACATTGACCGCCGACAGCTACGTGGTGGCGCTGGGCTCGTATTCCACTAGCCTATTGAAAGGTGTTGGTGTCGACGCTTTGATCTATCCTGCCAAAGGCTACAGCGCAACGCTGCCGATTGTGAATCAGCCCGGCGCTCCCAAGGGCAGCATTACCGATGACGAAATGAAGATTGTGTTCACCACTATCGGTGATCGTTTACGTATTGCCGGTACGGCGGAATTGAACGGATTCGACACCACGCTTAACCCGGTCCGCTGCGCAGCGCTGACCAACCGCGCAAAGCATCATTTTCCTGATCTTTGCGATTGGCAGGCAGTGCAATACTGGACGGGCTTGCGTCCCGCAACGCCGTCCAATCTGCCCATCATCGGTCAATCAAAACTCAAAAATCTTTACTTGAACACCGGACACGGCACACTAGGCTGGACCGAGGGGCCCGGCTCAGCGCGCGCGTTGGCGGACATCATCGCAGGCGAAAAACCCGAAGTGGATTACGAGTTTCTAGGCGCGTAGGCCCGACCGTCAAGCATCGGGTGCGCGCAGCAGGTCCACACGTCGCAGCGAATAATCAGCGCGGAACTCGCGAAGGTTCGCTGCGTTGAGCGCCCTCTATGTAGCGCCTGCCTCGTAAAATCAGTCGCTCACCCGTCATGAAATGCCCACGTGAATAAATCTTTGTCTGCTGTGTTGGCCGCGGGCGCCACGCTCGCCGCTGCCAGCCTTCTCTTTGCGCAATCGGCCGTAATGCCGGCAACGCCCGCCCCACCTACCGTTGCTGCCGTCGCTGCCGCCGCTGCAACGTCGGTCCCCATTGCCGCGCCCGCCATTAATGCCGCCGCCTATCTGGTTGTTGAAGCCACCAGTGGCCAGGTTTTGGCCGAATCCAACACCAAACTGCGCCGTGATCCGGCCTCCCTCACTAAGCTGATGACGGCCTACCTGGTGTTCGATGCGTTGCATCAAAAGCAACTATCGCTCGGGCAACGCCTGCCGGTTCCGGAGCGCGCATGGAAGGCGGAGGGCTCGCGCATGTTTATTGAGCCCGGCGTGCCGATCACCACCGAGGATTTGCTGCGCGGGTTGATTATTCAATCCGGTAACGACGCAGCGATTGCATTGGCCATTGCAGTGGCTGGCAACGAAAGCGAATTCGTGGTGCGCATGAATCGTGAGGCGAAGCGTTTGGGCATGGCCGACACCCAGTTTTTAAACCCGACCGGCCTCACCCAACAGGGGCATTATTCGACGGCACACGACCTCGCCATTTTGGCGTTGGCGCTGATGCGAAACTTTCCGCAGTACACCAAGTTTTATGCAGAAAAAAGCTACACCTACAACCGCATCGTTCAGGAAAATCGTAACCGCCTACTGTTTTCTGATCCGACCGTGGACGGCCTGAAAACGGGCCATACAGAGGCCGCTGGTTGGTGTCTGATTGCCACCGTTAATCGTCCGCCACGCAGGCTTTTAACGGTCGTGCTCGGCGCGCCGTCGGAAGCTTTGCGTATCGCTGAATCGAGAAAATTGATTGAATGGGCATTCACGGCATACGAAGGACGCAAGTTGTTTGAGGGCGGCAAAGCCATTCAGCAGCTCGCGGTGTGGAAGTCCACAGTTGACGCCATTCCAGTGGGTGTACGCGAAGATGTCATCGCGGTCAGCGATACTGGAAAAGGCTCGAGTATCAGTACCGAATTGATCATTCCTGAACCGCGCCTTGGGCCGCTGGTGGCGGGTGACACGGTGGGCAAATTGCGGGTGCTGCGAGCGGGTAGCGTAATTTACGAGCGCGACGTTATCGCCATGGAATCGGCACCGGGTGCCCCCCTATGGAAGCGTGCCGTGCATTCAGTTGTGTTGTGGTGGAAAGGAATGTTTAAATGATTTTTTTGAATGGGGCTTGGATGCCCGTTGAAGAGGCCAAAGTCAGCGTGCTCGATCGCGGCTTTATTTATGGCGACGGTGTGTATGAGTACGTGCCGGTGATCAACGGAAAACCGTATCGCCTTGAAGGACACCTCAATCGATTGAGTAATTCTTGCAAAGAAATTGGCCTCAAGAACCCGTATTCGCACGCCGAATGGGCAGCGTTGGTCGACCAGATTGTCGAAAAGAACGGCGCTCACGATCAGGGTGTCTATTGGCAGATCACGCGCGGCGTGGCCAAGCGCGACCACAGTTTTCCGGTGGGCGTCGAACCGACGGTGTTCATGATGTCGAACCCGTTGCCGAAGCTCACGCAGCAGCAAATTGACAACGGCGTACCGTGTTACACCTTCCCCGATACACGCTGGCATCGCTGCCACATTAAAAGCATTTCGCTGCTCGGTAACGTGCTTGCCAAGCAATATGCGACTGAACACGGCGGTGCCGAAGTGGTGATGTTGCGCGATGGCGTTCTGACTGAAGCAGCAGCGTCAAATGTGTTTTGCGTGTTCGGTGACACCATCGTTTCTGCGCCGAAGGACAATCATATTTTGGTCGGCATCACGCTCGATGCCGTCTCCGAGCTTGCCAAAAAAGCCGGTATGAAGTTAGAGGTCCGTCCAGTAAAAGAGGCCGAGATGTGGGCGGCTGACGAAATGTGGCTGTCGTCATCGAGCAAAGGCGTGCTTGCCATCACCACACTCGACGATAAGCCCATTGGTAACGCCGCCCATGTGGGCAAGCCGGGCCCGATGTTCAAGAAGATGTTCGCCCTAGTGCAAGCTGATTTATTTGGCACGCATTGAGGCGGGTGCAATCATGACCGACAGCCCTCCAGAAAAGCCGAAGACCCCCGCGAAAGTAGCTGCATACAAAGACACGCTGTTTGAATTTCCTACGGAATATCCACTGAAAGTCGTCGGCAAAAACATTCCCGGATTTGAGAAAACGGTACTCGAGCTTGTGAGCCGTCATGTGCTTGATTTTGATCACGCAACAGTGACTGCGCGCGAATCCAAGGGCGGCAAATATCTGGCTGTGTCGGTGAGCTTTGTTGCCCAGTCCAAGGTGCAACTAGACGCGCTGTATCAAGACCTGACCGATCACGTGGACATCGTCTGGGCGCTATAGCCAATTCATCGTGATCATTCGCCAACTGGGTCGCGTTGACTATTTGCCGACATGGGAAAAGATGCGCGCGTTCACCGATGCGCGCAGCCCCGACACCGAGGACGAACTGTGGGTCTGCGAGCACGCGCCAGTGTTCACGCAAGGCGTGGCGGGAAAGCCTGAACATCTATTGCTTAACCCGGCAAATATCCCAGTCATAAAAACAGATCGCGGCGGCCAGATCACCTATCACGGGCCGGGGCAGGCCATGGTCTACGTGCTGTTCAATCTTAAACGCGCGGGATACGGCGTGCGTGAGCTGGTGCTGCGGATCGAGAACGCGGTGATTGTGTTGCTGGCGGCCCATGGCGTGGCGGCCTACGGAAAACGCGATGCGCCTGGGGTGTACGTCGAACTGCCTAGCCCCCTCTCCCGCAGCGCGGGAGAGGGTTGGGGTGAGGGCGGTGATCAGCACAACTACCTAAGCATAAATCCCGCCTCGCAACTCCCACAAGATCTAAAGCATTACGCCAGAGAAATGCGCGCGAATGCGACCGATGCTGAAGCTTTGATATGGAGTCTCGTGCGCGGCCGACGCCTGCTCGGACTGAAGTTTCGAAGACAGCACACCGTCGGTCGTTACATCCTTGATTTTTACTGCGAAGAATTGCAGCTAGCGATAGAACTTGATGGAGGGCAGCATCAGGAGCAGGTTAATTACGACGCAGAACGTACCGAAAAACTTGAAAAACACGGCATTACTGTTCTACGGTTTTGGAACAACGACGTGATGACGCAAACTGAGGTTGTGATGCAAGATTTATTCAATCGCATTCAGTCTATGCAATCGCCCTCACCCCAACCCTCTCCCGCGCTGCGGGAGAGGGGGTCGAACCCAGAAGCAAAGATCGCAGCCTTGGGCTTGAAAGTACGAAACGGCCACACCTATCACGGCCTCGCTTTTAATGTCGACATGGACTTAACCCCGTTTTCTGCCATCAACCCATGCGGCTACTCCGGCCTGCGTGTCACTCATCTCCATGAGCTTGGCGTCAGTCTCACGCTGGAGACAGCCGGAATGAGCCTCGCCGAAGAACTGCGTCGGCAGCTGAGCGCACCCGTCAAGTGAGAAAATAGCCGCATGGACTTGTTAACCACCGCCCCAGAAACTGCCTCCCTCAGCAACGCCGCTGGAATCAAGCATAAGGGGGATGCCAAAACCGCACGCATCCCGATCAAAATTGTGTCGGCGCCGATGCTGCGCAAGCCCGACTGGATTCGCGTTAAGGCACCCACCGGCGAGGCGGCAATTCGCTTTACCGAGATCAAAAAAATCCTTCGCGAACACAATTTGCACTCGGTGTGTGAAGAGGCGAGCTGCCCGAACATCGGCGAATGTTTCGGCAAGGGCACAGCCACCTTTATGATCATGGGCGACATCTGCACGCGGCGTTGCCCGTTTTGCGATGTGGGCCACGGTCGCCCAAATCCACTCGACGTTGACGAGCCAAAAAATCTCGCCAAAACCATTGCCGCGCTGCGCCTGAAATACGTGGTGATCACCAGCGTGGATCGCGATGATCTGCGCGACGGCGGTGCTGGGCATTTCGTCGAATGCATTAGGCAGGTTCGCGAGTTGTCACCTCAGACGCAGATCGAAGTGCTAGTGCCTGATTTCCGAGGTCGTGTCGACAAGGCGCTGGCCATTCTGGAGGCGGCACCGCCGGACATCATGAATCACAACATGGAAACCGTGCCGCGTCTCTACAAGCAGGCGCGCCCCGGCTCCGACTACGCGCATTCGTTGGCACTGTTGCGAGATTTCAAGGCCAAATTTCCGGCGGTGCCGACCAAGAGCGGCCTCATGGTCGGCCTCGGCGAAACCGACGAGGAAATCCTCGGCGTCATGCGCGACATGCGCGCGCACCACATCGATATGCTCACCATTGGCCAGTATCTGCAACCCTCCCTTAGTCACTTGCCGGTGCTGCGCTACGTGCATCCCGATACCTTCGCCATGTTCGAGCGCGAAGCCTACGCGATGGGCTTCAAACACGCAGCGGTCGGCGCGATGGTGCGCAGTTCGTACCATGCGGATAAGCAGGCCGATGGCGTGGTGGGCTGAGGCATTCTTAAAGCCATCGGGACTTTAGGGAAACACGGACTTGTTCACTCTTTTCGTCTTTCCGTCCCGGCCCTCGCCGTGGTGACTGTTGGCCGGAATCCATGCCCCCTACCCACCCAAAACGAAAATAAGTACTTCCCCGCCGCGGCCGGCAACAGGATTGCCTCGTGGCGCGCCCAGATCATTGCATTTGAATCCCAGCACTTTCTTTACTAACCGCAAGACGGCGTTTCTGCTTGCTTCGTTCTGCTGCCTGTTGTGGGGCAGCGCCTATCCGGCGATCAAATCCGGTTATGCGCTGTTCAGCATTGCCGCCGGAGACATTCCTTCGAAACTGCTGTTTGCCGGGTATCGCTTCCTTCCGGCCGGGCTGCTGTTGCTGCTGATTGCTGCACTGACCAAGAAAAACATCTTCTCGCTAACGCCGCGTGCGCTTGCGCAGCTAACCCTGCTCGGTCTCACCCAGACGACTTTGCAATATCTTTTTTTCTACACCGGTCTCGCGTACGCCACCGGAGTAAAAAGCGCTATCTTGAATGCAACTGGCACCTTTTTCAGCGTGTTACTGGCGCATTACCTTTATAAAAATGATCGCCTGAGCGCGAACAAACTGATCGGTTGCGCCGTCGGTTTTGTCGGCGTAATGGTGGTGAATTTCAGCGATAGTCTGCTGACGTTTGATTTCACGTTGCTCGGCGAAGGCTCGGTGGTGATCGCAGCGTTTGTGTTCTCGGCGGCGTCAATTTACGGCAAACGCATTTCGCAACAGATGGATTCCGTGGTGATGGCGGGCTATCAGCTCGCCATCGGTGGCGTGGCGCTGTTGCTGATCGGCTGGGCAAGCGGCGGCACTTTGTCCGGCTTCACCGCCAGGTCCGCAGCGTTGTTGATTTACATGGTGCTTTTGTCGGCGGCAGCGTTCGCACTGTGGAGCATTTTGCTAAAGTACAACCGCGTCAGCATGGTGACCGCGTTCAATTTCATGATCCCAGTGTTCGGCGCCCTGCTCTCGGCCCTGTTTCTCGGCGAAACCATCTTCGAATGGAAAAACGCTGTTGCGCTGCTGCTGGTGTGCGGCGGCATCTGGATAGTGACAAAGGAAAAAAACGGGTAACGGCTTTCGCGCGCAACCCCATTCAATAGGGGCTAATAGCTGAATGATGATGTATATCGACCCAAAGCATTTAATGGGTCTTAGCCCAAGCGCAATAAGGCTTTCGGACAAAAGTTGATTCACGCAATGAGCAAAAACTAGCGCCCACAAACCTCGCACTGAGCGTCGCGTTTCACTCGCAACGTGGTGACTTCCATGGTCTTGGCGTCGATGCTGAGCAATCGCCCGCATAGCGTTTCAACAGCGCCTAGATTGGCGAGTAGTTTCAGCGCTTCTGCTGCCTGCATGCTTCCGATGATGCCAACCAGTGGCGCGAACACGCCCATTTCGGCGCACGCCGTTTCCTCAAAATCCTTGGTGTCCGGGTAGATGCAGTGATAGCAGGGCGAGCTGTCGAAACGGGGGTCGAACACGCTGACTTGGCCGTCGAAGCGGATCGCCGCACCGGAAACAAGTGGCTTTTTTGCTGCGACACAGGCACGATTGATGGCGTGGCGGGTGCTGAACCGATCAGTACAGTCGAGCACCACGTCGGCGTTGGCGACCGCACGTTGCAGCGCCGCGCCGTCGAGCTGATTTGCGATCTGCTGCACGGTGATCCGCGGATTGATCGCATGCATGCGCCAAGCGAGCGACTGCACTTTTAGTTCGCCAACGCTCGCCGTTTCGTGGCCAATTTGTCGCTGCAGGTTGGTCAGGTCAACGCGATCGTCGTCGGCGATGCTGATCGTGCCAACCCCGGCTGAGGCGAGAAACAGTGCCGCAGGACAGCCGAGACCACCCGCACCGATGATGAGAGCGTGGGATGCGGCCAAGCGCTCTTGGCCGGCAACACCCCACTCGTCGAGCAGGATGTGGCGTGAATAGCGAAGTAGCGCCTCGTCGTCAAGGCTAGGTTTCTGAGCGGCTGACATGCGTTTCGTTAAGTGCTGCCCCTCTCCCACAACGCGGGAGAGAGGACAGGCGACGCGAGCCTATTTCGAGGGCTGCGCAGCAGGCACTACAGCCTTGGCCGTCGTGCCCACGGCCTCCACAGTAGAACGCACCACCGGCAAGCCTTTGAGCTTGTTGATCGCCTGTGAGTACAGATAGTCTTTGTCGTTGCCCCAATCAAAACCCTTGAGCTTTTTATTGTCGTCGCGGGCTTTGATCATCTTGGCCTCTTGAGCGTCTTCGGACGTATCCTCGTCGGCGTTCGATTCTTTCTTCTCGTCCTTGCCAACCAAATGACGGCTTAGGTCTTTCTCGCGTTGCAGCTTGGGCGACATAACGCCATCTGATGTCAACTGTTCAATCAACACATCAGGCTCAATGCCGGTGCCCTGAATGGAGCGACCATTCGGCGTGAAGTAGCGTGACGTGGTGAGCTTGACACCAGTCGTTTGCGACAGCGGAATAATGTTCTGCACCGAGCCCTTACCGAAGGTCGTGGTGCCCATCACCGTGGCGCGTTTGTGGTCCTGCAGCGCGCCAGCAACGATTTCGGAAGCAGAGGCTGCTCCGCCGTTAATTAGCACCACAATCGGCACGGTTTTGAGGATGTCTGGCGCGTTGGCGAGCGCATCGGCGCCGCGCCGAGAATAGAACTCTTTCGACGCGAAATATTTCGTTCGGCTGCCATCCATTCGACCTTCGGTGTACACCACCAGCGCATCTTTCGGCAGGAACATTGCGGACAAGCCAACCGCCGCATCAAGCAATCCGCCGGGGTTGTTGCGTAAGTCCAGCACCACGCCTTTGAGCGGCGATTGCGCGTTCTGTTCGGTCAGCACTTTGGCCACGTCAGACACTGTGGTTTCGTTGAACATGCGCACCCGCACAAACGAAACGCCGGGCTCAATCAGCTTGGCTTTGACGCCCTGAATCTTGATTTGCTCGCGCGTTAAGGTGTAGGTTTGAGTGCTGCGATCGTCCTTACGAAACACTTCAAGTTTGACCTTAGTGCCAGGCAAACCGCGCATCATGTCAACGGCTTTAGTCGTGGTCAAACCACGGGTCGACTCGCCGTCCACCTTGGTAATTAGGTCGCCCGAGCGAAAGCCTGCCTTGGCTGCCGGCGTTTCGTCAATGGGCGTGACAACTTTAATAAAGCCGTCTTCAATGCCGATCTCGATACCAATGCCGCCGAATTTTCCGGTGGTCGAGGTGCGCAAATCTTTAAACGCCGCGTCATCCAGAAAATTTGAGTGCGGATCAAGGCTCGACACCATGCCGCTAATGGCCTGCTCAATCAGTTTTTTGTCACTCACCGGCTCGACGTAATCATTTTTGATGCGCGCGAACACTTCCGAAAAAACGCGCAACTCATCAATCGGAATCGCAGTTTTTGCGTCCCTCTGCGCATCGACCGTAATGGCCAACGACAGCGCTACGCCCAACGTTGCGCCCGCGCCGATCCACGTGAATTTTTGCCATGTTCCGCTCATTGAAAACCTCTTTAACTACCGGAGTGATGCTTGCGTGTCATGCATTCTTAATGCTTGACACGCGATATTAGACGATTCGCGGACGGCGTGACGCCGTACTTAGTAACCAAAAGTGACACCGCTGCTGCGGCAATAAAAAAGGGCGACCCATCGTTAGATAAAGTCGCCCTGAACGTCACCATAGGCGGGCCGGGGGAAGTCCGCCATGGGAGGATGACAGACGCACGGAAGAGGGGGTCAACCGTGCGTTGTCTTGCCACAACAGTAAGAACACCTGACTTTCGAAAAGTTCAAATATTCCTTGCAACTCCTAAGTGATTTACGAGGAAATCAGTGCATTGGTTTCAGCCCGGTTGGGAATGCCCACCCGACCACCGAATCTTGAGCATTTGATCGACGCGGCAGCCGTGGCAAATTGCAGCGCTTGCTGCAATGGTTGACGTTCGGCCAGCGCCAACGCCAACGCCCCGTGCCAAGTGTCGCCAGCCGCAAGGGTGTCGATGCAGACGGTGGCGCGCGCGGGCAGATGCCGCACTGCAACACCGTCAAACCACATTACGCCGCGCTCGCCCAGCGTCACAGCACAGAACACATTGTTGCCGCCAAACGCACGCGGCAACGCGATGCGTGGCGGTCCCCAGCCAAGGCTGGTCAACATCGGTTCGCTAAATGCTGAATGCGTGGCGCGTTGCGAGATAGTGAGCACTTCTTTCGCGTCGCCCGCGTCGGCATCAAACACGCCTGGAATATTCGCAGCAAAGGCAGCGTCGAACAGCGCAATCGCACCCGCCTTCCAGCGTGAATCGGCATGGACAGCGTCGGCCCGCTTCACGTCATCCAGCGGCAACCACGATGTGTCCGGTGGATACCCCTGCGACGGGGCGGAGCACACTAACCGCTCGCCGCGCGCATCGACCAAAATGGCAGCGGTCTTCGATCGCGCACCGGGCAGACGGTGGACGTGATCCACGTTGACATGCTCGAGCCTTAGCAGGCGAAGGATCTGATCGCCCACATCGTCGTCCCCGACGCGGCCCCAATACTGCGCCTCGCCGCCCAGCCGTTGCACAGCAACCGCAGCGTTGGCGGCCATTCCGCCGCCGGTGACGATAAATTCGGTGGCGCGAAATTTAGCCGGCGCAGGCGGAATGTGATCGACCCGAAATATTTGGTCGAGCGTGGCCACACCAAGGCAAATGACCTTTGCTTTGCGTGGCGAAGCAGCAGGATTCACGTTCGTCCGGTGCTGCCGAACCCACCGGTGCCGCGATCACTGGCCGTAAATTCGGTGACCTCTTGAAAAGCCGCTTGCTGCACCGGCACGATGAGCAACTGCGCAATGCGCTCCTGCGGCGTAATGGTGAAGGCCGCACTACCGCGATTCCAGCAGCTCACCATAAGTTCGCCCTGATAGTCGCTGTCGATCAACCCCACAAGGTTGCCGAGCACGATGCCATGCTTGTGGCCTAAACCCGAGCGCGGCAGGATGAGTGCGGCGAAGCCGGGGTCGCCAATGTGGATCGCGAGGCCGGTCGGGATGAGGGTGGTTGCGCCGGGCACGAGTTCAATGCGTTCGTCAATGCATGCCCGTAAATCAAGACCCGCAGAACCTTGCGTTGCATAAGCCGGAAGGTGGGCGCGCGCGGCTTCACGCAGCACTTTAAATTGAATGTTCATAATTTTTCTAGGTGGTAACCGAGCTTACTCTCAACACTTTTTTTGCGCCAGACCGCATCGCGCAGCGAGTGTTTGCTGTCAGTTTTTAGGTGCCGAGGTGGATATCAACCGTGAATTGGCCGTGCTCCGGTCTTCACCGCCACACGCTATGGGCTTCTGTCATCCACACCATGACAGGCCGACGCCTAGGTCTTGAACATGCCCGGCTCAAGGCTATGCCGTTGTAACAGTTTGTAAAACTCGGTGCGATTGCGCCCCGCCATCTGCGCAGCTTGCGCCGCGTTGCCGGCCGTCAGTTTCAAAATACGCACCAAATAATCGCGCTCAAAGGTTTTGCGCGCCGACTCGAACGACACTAACGGCGCGGCACTGTCGTCGAGGCTAGGGCGAATTAGCGACAGCGGAATCACATGCGTCGTCGACAGCGCAACCGCCTGTTCCAGCAGATTTTCCAGTTGCCGCACATTGCCCGGCCACGGCGTGCTGACAATGGCCGCCAGCGCGTCTGGCGCAAGCGTCGGCACCGGTTTTCGATATCGCGTGGCGATTTTTCGTAAAAAGTGCGCCGCCAATAGCGGTATGTCTTCGCGCCGTTCGGCCAGCGACGGCAGTTTTAGCGCAACCACATTCAGCCGATAAAACAAGTCTTCGCGAAACGTGCGATCTGCGCGCATTTGATCGAGATTTCGATGCGTAGCTGAAATGATCCGCACATCCACATTCACCGTTTGCGTCGAGCCCACCGGCCGCACTGCACTGTCCTGCAACACGCGCAAAAGCTTCGCCTGAAGCGACAACGGCATATCGCCAATCTCGTCGAGAAATAGGCTGCCGCCATCGGCCGCTTGGAACAAACCGCGCTGCGCAGTGGCCGCCCCGGTGAACGCCCCCTTCGCATAACCGAACAGTTCGCTCTCCAGTAATTGTTCGGGGATGGCCGCACAGTTGATCGCCATGAACGGCTTCGCGGCTCGATTGCTCGCCGCATGAATGGCGCGGGCCAGCAACTCTTTTCCGGTACCGGATTCGCCCAGCACCAACACTGACGCCATCGAATCCGCCACCAGTCGCGCCCGGCGCAATAGGTCGTCCATTTTGGCGCTGCGGGTCACGATTTCTGCGCGCCATGCGCTCTCCGTCGCGCTGCCACCCGCCGAATTGCCGCCTACGCCGCTGTCCCGCGCTTCGCCGGAAACGGTCACCGCTTGCGCTACTTTTTTCAGTAAATCTTGCGGGTCGAAGGGCTTAGTTAGAAATCCGAAAACGCCGCGCTGCGTCGCCGCTACCGCATCGGGAATGGTGCCATGCGCAGTGAGAATAATTACTGGTAGCGTGGGGTGCTGCGCATTGATCTGCTCAAACAATTGCAGCCCGTCAATCCCGGGCATACGCAAATCAGTGACCACTACGGCCGGCCGCGACACGGCTATTTGCGCCAAAGCGATTTCGCCGCTTTCGGCATTTTTTACGCGATAACCTGCCGCTGACAAGCGCAAGCTGATCAGCTTGAGCAAATCGCGATCGTCGTCAACCAGCAGAATTTCAGCAGCCATAACGACTAATTCCTGCGCCGTTCGCGGTCGAGCAAATTTTTCTCGATCGCTTTAAGCGCGTCAAGTTTTTGTTGTAGCGCATCTGCTCGCTTTTGTTCTTCTTTAAGTTGTCGCGTTCGCTCCGCCAACAACGCGAGCATCACGTCTGCGACCGGCCGCAGCGGATGTGTCGCAGCGAAGCCGCCTTTCGCCATCAGCGGCTCCAGAAGTCCTTGCAGGCGCGCATCGTCACCCGCGGTGGCTCCAAGCAATCCTGAAATCCACGCGTAACGCAAACGATTAACGCTGCTCTTGTCTTTGTTGAATACCGTTTGTGATGCCAAAAAATCTTTACGCAATTCATCAGGTGACGCATTGGCGTAGCGCGCCATTTCAATCAGCAGCGCGAGGCTTTGCTCCTGATCATCAGGTAATTTGATTGGCCCGGGCGTTGGCACCACAGCTGGAACCGATTTTTCCACCTCAACATAAACCGGCACATAGACCGTTTGCGTCACCGCTGGGATCGCTGGCGCCTCCGGCAGCAGCGGAGGTTCCGGCGCGGTAGCGCAGCCTGTCAACAGTATCGCTGGCAGAAACGCCACCAACCATGCTCCCGTAAAAGAAGCGCTACTACGCCGCAATTGAATCTCCCTGCATCACAGTCTGTGGCCCTTCAGAGCGCGTTAAATCAAGCGGCAACCGCACCCGGAAACGGCCACCGGATTTGCCCGGCTCAACAACAAAAACATAGCCGTGATGTGCCAGCACATACTCACGGACAATCGCTAAGCCAAGACCCGAACCCTTGATTTTGCCGTTGGTACTGGCACCGCCGCGATAAAACGATTCGAACACGCGTTCCTGCTCCTCGAGCGCGACCCCGGGGCCGTCGTCTTCAATATCAATCTGTGCCATCCCGTCATCGAGCGTGCTGATGATGCGAATTCTTCCGCCACGTGGCGTGTACTTAATGGCATTCGAGAAAAGATTATCCAACACCACTCGCAATTGCTCCCGATCGCCAAGCAACATCGGCGCTTGGCCCTGAATATCCACGGAAATCACGCGCGACAACATTTCAAGCCGATGTTCGCGCACCACGCGATCAATCAGATGTTGCATCTCAACGGCTTCCACTTTAACTTGCGTCGCGCTCTTGTGCTGCTGATATGACAGCAAATCTTCAATCAAGCGCTGCAACGACAACGTGTTGTCGCGAATAATGCGCACGATATCGGTTTGCTGCGTCGATAGCTCTCCGACAATTCGATCGTTCAGAAGTTCGGAGCCTTCACGTACCGCCGTCAACGGCGTCTTCAACTCGTGCGACACATGGCGCAAGAATCGCGATTGATGTGTTTCGAGCTCGAGCAAACGGCGACGCAACCAGTCGAGCCGTTCGCCCAGTGAGCGGAGATCACGCGGGCCTTTAATCAGAATCCCTTCGTTAAATTCGCCACGGCCCAACTTGCGAATGCTGCGATCAATATTGCGCAACGGCCGTGAAATCAAAATCGAAAATCCAACCGCCAGCAACAGCGCGGTCACCGCAGCGACGCCCAAAAACCACGGCCAATTTTCGCGTGTCTTAGCCGCCATTTCCCGCAGGGTAACCACCTCCCGTTCAGTCACGCGCCCAAGCAGCGCCGCGGCTTGGGCGGCATTGTCGGCGAGATCAGCGGCAGTTTCGCCAAGCTTCGGTCGTTCGCTCGCGTCTGGCAGGCCATTCTTCATCGCGGTTGACAGCGCGATACGTTGCCCGCTCAGCTTCTTCAACACATCGCGCTCATCGTCGGTTAAGGGCAAGCTCTGACTGCGAATCAACGACGTGTCGAGCTGCGCATCGAGCTTGCGATAACTGTCGATCAGTGTGGCGTCTTCCAGCACGATCGATTGCCGCACAGCACGCTCAATTTTGCTGGTCAAGTCACGCAATTCACGCGATGACGCACTCGCCGCCTCAGCCTCACGCACCGAAAGCTGTGAGCGTTTGGCCAGACTATCCAAGCCAAACGCCAACTCGGCCAAAGCCACCACCAAAGGCACGGCCGACAGCACGAAGCAAGCAAGGATTACGTTGGTGAGGGAGCGAGGGTAATACACAGGACGATTGTAGGATGCGTACCGAGCAGTGATGCGCGGCTCAGAATTCTGGTGCGCAGGACGTTCAGTGCTGCGACCGCAGGTGGCTAACCCTGTACCAAATAATCCGCGCTGACCGGGCGCCACATGTGGAGCTTGTCTAAGTACGCGCTGGTCGCTTTTACGGCCCGTGTTTCGCGACCAAACGTCAAAAATCCGAGCTTTGAGTAGAGCCGCACTGCCGCCAAATTGTCTGCCGTAACAGTAAGATTTATCAGCTCAATGCTGCTCAACTTACGCGACTCGGCAAGCGCCTCATCGAGCAGGCGCCGGCCAACGCCCCTGCCTGCGTAATCCTTCATGACGTACATGGCGGTAAGCTGGACCTTGTGACGCTCCCGCAATCGTTGGTACGCCTCCAACCGAGCTGTGCCGATCAGCGCATCGCCCAAATCGAACGCACCGATCGTGACGGTGGTGGGGTCTTGCAGGCGCTTGGTCCACCATTCGATCGGCTTGTTCGCGCGCTCCTCAAAAGTGGACGTAAACGCCGTGTCATGTTCGCTGTAGGCGCGCAACATCAGCGCGCGATACACACCTGCGTCTACTGCAGCAAGCCGTTTAATTGAGATACCCGCACTCATCGCGTTCTCCGAAATAGGTTATTCGCCCGCCTGCGGCACAGGATGCTGCGCAAGTGATTCGGCCTCGGCGATCTCGCGTTCGCGAACGCCGCGGCCGGCCCGCGCTAAGAGAGTGTACGCGGTGGGCACTACGAACAGCGTCAACGTGGTGCCGAGCAACATACCGCCTACGATCACCCAGCCGATAACCTGACGGCTCTCCGCGCCCGCGCCAACGGCGCGCGCTAGCGGCACCGCGCCCAACACCATAGCACCGGTGGTCATCAAAATCGGGCGCAGCCGCAGCACCGCGGCCTCAATCACGGCCTCACGAATGCCCATGCCCTGATCGCGCAACTGATTGGAAAATTCCACCAGCAAAATACCGTGCTTGGTGATCAGCCCGACCAGCGTAATCAACCCGATCTGGCTGTAAATATTTAGTGTGTTGCCGGTCAACGTCAGCGCCAGCAACGCGCCGGCCATCGACAGCGGTACTGTGAGCATGATGATGAACGGATCAACAAAACTCTCAAACTGCGCAGCTAGCACCAAATAGATGAACCCGAGCGCGAGCAGAAACACAAAGTAAATATCGCTCGATGAGTCACGGAACTCGCGCGCCTGTCCCGACAAATCGTTTTGCACCGTGGCGGGCAGCACACGTTTGGCGGCATCATTCATGTAGGCGAGCGCTTCGCCCTGAGTAAATCCTGGAGCGAGATTGGCGTTGACCGTGGCGGCGCGGACGCGCTGAAAGTGCGCAATACCGCGTGGGCTGACGCCTTCACTTACGGTGACCAAATTCGACAGCGGCACCATATCGCCGTTGCGGTTGCGCACGTTGATTTCGCTGATGCGCTCGGGCGTGTCGCGGCCATCGCGTGCGACCTGCACGATCACATCATACTGCTCACCATCTTGCTTAAACCGCGTCACCAGACGACCACCAAGCATCGTTTCCAGCGTGCGGCCAACCACGTCCACATTGGCCCCGACGTCCACCACTTTATCGCGGTTGACGCGCACCCGCAGCTCCGGCGTGTTCATGCGCAAATCGGTGTCAATGTTGACGAAGCCGGGGTTTTTAGCCATTTCGGCCTGCATTGAGCGCACGAACGCCTGCATCTGCTCATAAGGCACGGCCGCCAGCACCACAAACTCAATCGGTTTGGCGCGCGGGTTAGCGCCGAGCGAGCCGGGCTGCGTCGGGAAGGCCTGCACCCCGGCGATTGCTTGAAATTTAGGCGTCAGTTCTTTGGCGATTTCGGACTGTGTGCGGGTACGATCTTTCCAGTCTTTCAGCCGCAACAATGCGGTGCCGTCCGATACGTTCGGAAAGCCGCCGTTGCCACCGTAAGCTAGCGTTTCCGGCAGCAATTTGTAGATGCTCTCAATCTGTTCCACGTACTTCACGACGTAGTCGGAGTTTGATCCTTCTGGCGCCGACACGAAACCGAAGATGACGCCACGATCTTCCAGCGGCGACAGTTCTGTTTTGATGTTTTTGAACAATAGTGCAGCCGATCCGGCGACGATCAGAACGATCAGCACCATGATCAGCCGGTTGTCGAGCGCCACGTTGAGCAGCCGTTTGTAGCCGCGCGTGAACGCCTCAAAGCCATTTTCGATCCAGACGTAAACTTTGGAATGCTTGGTCTCATGCTTGAGCAGCACCGAGCACATCATCGGCGAAAGCGTCAGCGCGACGAAGCCGGACACCACCACCGCGCCGGCCAGCGCCAGCGCAAATTCGATGAACAAACGTCCGGTGCGGCCGGTGGCAAATGCCAATGGAGCGAACACAGCAGCCAACGTCAACGTCATCGCGACCACCGCGAAGCCGATTTCACGAGTACCGACCAGGGCCGCCTGCAAGCGCCCCATGCCGTTTTCAATGTGGCGATGAATATTTTCAAGCACCACAATGGCGTCGTCCACCACCAGTCCGACCGCGAGCACCATCGCCAACAACGTCAATGTGTTGATGGTGAAGCCGAACGCGTACATGATGAAAAACGCGCCGGTTAACGCGACCGGAATCGTGATCAACGGGATGATCGTGGCGCGGAAACTACGCAAGAAAAAGAAGATCACCAGTGCAACCAGAATGACCGCTTCGCCAATGGTGCTGAACACCGCCTTGATGGACTCAGCAATAAACACCGAGCTGTCGTAATTAAGCTCGATCTTCATGCCTTTTGGCAGCGATTCCTGAATACGTGGAATTTCTGCAATCGCTGCTTTGGATAAATCCAGCGGATTGCCCGTGGACTGGCGGATGATGCCGAAACCGACCGCCGTCTTACCCATAAAGCGCTGGAAACCGCGCTCTTCCGCTGCAGCGACCTCCACCCGAGCCACGTCGCGAATGCGGATTGGATAGCCGCCCGATTGCGCGATGGTGATGGCGCCGAATTCTTCCGGTGTTTGCAGATCGGTTTGCGCCAGCACGTTGAACTCGCGTAGTCGGCTCTCGATACGTCCCGCGGGAATTTCCACATTCTGCGCGCGCAGTGCGCTCTCGACGTCGGCGACGGTCAGGCGAAACGCGGCGAGCTTGGCGGGCTCGACAAAGATTCGCATTGAGGTCTTGCGCTCACCAAAAATACGTAGATCGGCGGCACCGGGTAACACCAGCATGCGCGGCTTGATCAATCGGTTAACGGCGTCGGACAGTTGCAATTGAGTGTGCGTCTCGGAGGTCAATGCAAACCACATCACCGGCGAGGCATCAGCGTCGACCTTGGCAATCACCGGCTCGTCGGCTGAAGC
>JACMNN010000069.1 GCA_014378555.1 Burkholderiales bacterium
CGATTGACTCACCAGCTTTTTGAGGCCGTCGGCCAGCGTTTGCGCTTCCGCAGCTGTCAACGAGCGCGTCTGGCCGGTATCTCGGTCGACCGCTATGACCAGCCCTGCAGCATTCGACGCCCCCAGATTCGGGTTAGCCGAGTTCGCACTCGGTGGGGACCGACGCACGGAGGGTCGAGCAGCATCACGACGATTTCTGCGCAGAGACCGAGTCAGGTTGTGTTCGTCAAACTAGGCCGCACGCACGGCAACGCTGACCGCGTGGTTGCGGCTCGCGGTTGTGACGATTGAACAAGGAGTTGTAAAGAGCGCCGCGGCGGAGACCGGCGCGCCGCTAGATTGGACGGCAAGCGTCACGAATTTTTCTTGGCGCGCACAACACGGCACTGCAGAAAAAAATTCAACGGAACAGGTTTTTGGATAAAGCGTTGGATTTATTGGCCGAAAATTTCAGCGAAAAGTTGCCATCTAATATTTCTTAAACCAAGCGCACCGTAATCGACTCCACACCCGCACACGACGCCACCATCACGTCGCCCGCCACTACTGCCGCCACGCCCTCAGGTGTGCCGGTCATGATCAGGTCACCGGGCTGCAATTCCCAAGCGGCGGAGAGATGTTCGATGATCTCGTTAATGCTCCAGATCAACTTGTCAACGTCGCTCGACTGCGTTGTTTTGCCGTTGACCGTGAGGGCGATGTTGCCGCTGTTGATCTCGCCGGATTGCGTGATTGGAGTGATTGGGCCGGTGGGCGCCGATTGGTCGACAGCTTTGCCGATTTCCCATGGCCGACCGGTTTTCTTCGACTCGCCCTGCAGGTCGCGGCGCGTCATGTCAAGCCCGATGGCGTAGCCGTAAATATGCTTCACAGCATCGGCCGCTGCGATGTTTTTTCCACCGGTGCCGATGGCCACCACCAGCTCCACTTCATGGTGATAATTTTTGGTGAGGCTAGGGTACGCAATGTCCACCGTATCGCCCGCCGCGCACACTGCCACTGCATCCGCAGGCTTTAAGAAAAAGAACGGCGCTTCGCGTCCCGTGAAGCCCATTTCTTTGGCGTGCTCAACATAATTTCGCCCCACACAATAAACGCGGCGAACCGGAAAGCGCTGGTCACTGCCAACAATGGGGAGCGACACAACGGCGGCGGGAGGGATAACGTAGTTCATAACGATTCTTTGTAAGGTTGAGGCGCGCTCGGCGCAGCGCTATCGAAGATGCGACGCGCGCGCGCGGTGCCGACGTTTCGACTGCTGATGCGCGCTCTGCCGCTAAGGAAGTTAATGCTTTCGACATGCTACCCGCCGGCTCTAGCAAAACGCTGTCGTACCGATCGTTTGCGAAATCTACAACGCAGACTTAAAACCGACGACTGATTCCCAGCTGCACAAACTGCGCGCTTAATTTGGCAATTCCGGGCGAACCGTTACCGCCCAGCCGCCAGTTGCTGCGTTGCTCGTAGCGTTCGTACTTAACGTCCGCGGTCCAGTGCGAGTCAACGCGCCACTCAACCTTTGCACCGAGCGTGATTGCGCCATAGGCGGACAACCGCGTGTCGGGCGAAAAATACTTGGGTTTGCCGACCGGAAATGGCTCGCCAATCTCTGGGTCGTATACCGGATCGAAGTAAAAATTCGCCGCGCTTTGGGTGTAATACCGTGCTGACGGAATCACTGAAAAGCGATCGTTAATCGGCTTCACCCACTCCACTTGCGCCGTGTGTGCGCGCACGCCAAAGGTGTCGCTATAAAAACGATAGCTGCTGCGCACCGTGGTGCCGGCAAGCGTTGTGATGTCGCCGTCGCCGTCGATGAAATGATTCCAGCGCAGCAGCGCCACCGATTGATCGCGCGAGCGCGGCCGCTTGTCCGCCAGCTTGTACGGATCATTGAAATAGCCGCGCGCCCTGACGTAGCTAAGATTGGCCTGCACCAGGTCGTTCTTGGTCCAGGCTTGGGTGACGCCAAGCATCACATCATCGACGGCTTTTTTCTCGTTTACCACCAGCTTATTAACTGGATTGATGGTGTCGCGGGTGACGCCGATACCGGCCACCCACGTGGTGTTGTTGTCGGCGCTCGACAGTCGCGCCTCTAGCGCCACCGCGTTTGATCGATAGTCGTTTTCGTTAGAGTTGCTACCGCGCAGACCGATTGAGCCACGATCAAAATAGCGCGTTACTTTCGCGTCCAGCGCGGTGCGCGCGTCTTTCATGCGCGACGCGCCAGAAATATTGGAGTGCCACCGCGGTGACGCCCCCGAAATCGAGTCATGCACCAGCGTTGATTCAATCGACCAATTGCCTGCGAACGGTGCCAGCACATAAATCGATGGCGCGATCACTTTAATGCGGTCAAGGCCCGGTTGCCAGTCGTTATACGCCTGCACTTTAGCCGCGACGAACGCAGATTCCGGCGCGCTCTCAGCGAGCGCGGGGGCCATCATTACACCCGGCAATGCGAGTGCGGCCAGCGTAAACGAGCCGGCCAGCCAGGCGCGCGAAACGGTCAGGTCAGGCGCAAAATCTTGGCCATCAGTTACAGCCACAACCGCCTCCGCCAGCGCCGTAGCCGCCCGAGGCGCTCTCTTTACTGAAGTACACATGCTGGGTGAACGCCTGATCCAGTGGATCGCTTTCCATGGTCATTTCTTTACGCGCCAAATCGCCTTTTTCCCATGCTTGCGGGGGCTGCATCGCGCAGCCGCCCAGCGAAAAAAGCGCGCTGAGTGCGCCGACCGCGAGCAGCGCAAGCGGAATGGATCGATAACGAAAATTCATGCCTATTTCTTTCGTTGTGTCAGTGCATTTTCAATGACGGTCTCAAGTGCCGCACGATCGGAATCGCGAAATCCGGCGTGAACATAAAGCACTTTTCCGTCACCATCAATTAAATACGAGGTTGGCATTGCTTTCACGTCAAACAGCTTCGGTGTCTGACCTTTTGCGTCAAAGGCCACCGTAAATTTTGCCGGCATGGTGCCCAGAAAACGCTGCGCATCGGGCATTTTTGCGTCGACGTTAATTGCCACGATTTCTAACCCTCGCGGCGCGTGCTTCGTGTGCATGTCGTTCATCCACGGAAACGACTGTTTGCACGGTCCGCACCAAGACGCCCAAAAATCGACGTAGACGATTTTGCCTTTGAGTTTTGCGAGATCAACAGTGGTGGCGGCCGTTGCCGTGGGTAGCGCAACGTTTGGCGCAACGTCGCCCACACCTAACGCGGCGGCATTGCCAAGCCATGCGGTGCTGGACAAAAAAAAGAGCGCGGAATAGCAGTATTTTGAGCGGATCATTGCACTATCTTATGGGATTGATGCGTTGCTGAAAGTTTTAAATGGTAACCATTTGATGCGCATAGCATTTCATCACAGCTAAATGCGTAAAACGTCGTCTGTCGAGGACAAAGAAGCGCTAAAACCACATCGCGACTATCAAGACGGGGCACCCGCGCCAAAGTTGCCTTGTCTCCAACTTGTCGTGTTTGAAGCGCACAATTGCGTTCCGCCATCAACGAGAACCTATCTATGAATATGACTTCACTGCTAACGGCTGCTTTGCTGGCCGCCTTCGCCACCCCCATCATGGCCGCAGATCCAGCACTAGCCGAGATCGTGCCCACACTGACGCGTGGCACACCATGGAAACAAACCGCCGCGATACCGGTTCAGTTTCAAACCTTTCATCCGCAAGGCATGGTCAAAATCGGTGAGGATTTTTTCTTTTCATCGGTAGATATTCGCACGCCAACCAAGCGTTTTGCGCAATTGCAGGATGGCTATGATCGCGACGCCGGTGAAGGCGTTGGCTATCTATTCAAGATGGACAAGAGCGGCAAAATGATCGCCAAAGTGCAGCTCGGTGAAGGCAGCGTCTACCATCCGGGCGGCATTGATTTTGACGGTCGATATATTTGGGTACCGACCGCTGAATATCGCCCCAACAGCGCGTCCATCATCTATCGCGTTGACCCGCAGACGATGCAGCCGGAAGAAATGTTTCGCTTCAAGGATCACGTCGGGGGCATCGTCCACAATACGGATGACAAGTCGCTTCACGGCGTTAGCTGGGGATCGCGCCGCCTGTATACGTGGCCCATCGACGGCAACAGCAAACCGACCAATCTGGCGAAGTCACCCGAACAATTGCGTGTAATGAATCGCGCGCTCTACATTGATTATCAGGACTGCCACTACATTGGTGGATCAAAGATGCTGTGTAGCGGACTAAACAACTATCGCGCGTCACCAGACGCCGCCGTTTTTCGCCTCGGTGGCATCGAAATCGTCGACTTGAAAACCAACCAGGCGACCTGGCAAGCACCGGTGGAACTGTGGTCGCCGATATCGGGCTTGCCGATGACACAGAACCCGGTTTGGATCGAGCCAATGAGCAATGGAATTCGCGCGTACTTCATGCCTGACGACGACAAATCAACATTATTCGTTTATGAGGCGGTCACCAAGTAACGTGTTGCGCAGTGTGCTGCATGAGCAATCCACCGAGCAATATTCGCTGCGGGCACACAGCACGACCAAGAAACGGGCGTCAATTGCAGTTTGTCTACGACAAAAATGTGCGAGAATACGTTATCGAGTCTGATAGGTCGGGCTCCTCTATTTAAGAGTGCTTTATGAATTCATCACGCCGCATATTCGTTATTCGTTCTGTCGCCGCTGCGGCGGTTGGCGCAGCCCTAGTGTCCGCGCCAACAGCGTTTGCCCAGAAGCCGCCAATGGTAGATGCCAAAGATGCCACCGCAGTAGCCCTCGGCTACGTGGCCGACTCGAGCAAAGCGGACACTAAAAAATTCCCGAAACACGAAGCTACGCAAAACTGCAACAACTGCGCGATTTTCCAAGGCAAGGCAGCCGATGCAGCAGGCGGATGCCCATTATTTGCAGGAAAGCAAGTCGCTGGTAAAGGCTGGTGCAGCGCCTGGGCGAAAAAAGCCGCATAAATGGCGGTCGCTGCGCGAAAAGAGAACGGCCTTCGGGCCGTTTTTTTATAGCGGTCACATTGTGGTGGTCAGATTCGCGGGGAAATTACACTTCGCCTGCTATTAAAAACAGGCCAGCAAAATGTCCATCGCTAAATCTCACCGTAGTTTGTTTGCCACCTCACTTGCTCTAGTTGCGGCGATTTGCGTTTTGCCGACGGCAGCGCTGCCGACATTCCCCACCAAGCCCATTCACTTCATCGTGCCCTACCTGCCGGGCGGCACCACCGATATCGTCGCCCGCACGGTAGCTCAAAAAGTGTCGGAGGCATTGGGCCAACCGGTGATCGTTGAAAACCGCGCGGGCGCGGGCGGCAACGTCGGCATGGACGCGGTGGCCAAGGCCGCGGCGGATGGCTACACCATTGGCTTTGGCGCGATCTCCACCAATGCGCTTAACCCGCACGTATACAAATCCATGGCGTTCGATCCGCGCAAGGATTTCGCAGCTATCAGCCTACTTGGTTACTCCACCATCGTGCTTGAAGTGGGCGCGGACACGCCGATCAAGACGGTGGCCGACCTCATCAGCGCCGCAAAAAAAGCGCCCGGTATGACCTACGGCACCGCCGGCGCTGGCACTTCAATGCATCTCGCTGGCGTGCTGTTCGCGTTGACCACACAAACGGAGCTCACGCACGTCGCCTACAAGGGCAGCATGCCCGGTATCAACGACATGATGGGCGGCCACATTAAAGTCATGTTTGACAATCTTCCCGCTTCGCTGCCGCACATCCAGTCCGGCAAATTGCGCGCCCTTGCCGTTGCCGGTGCAGCGCGCTCGCCCTCGCTTCCTGACGTGCCCACGCTTGCCGAGGCGGGGCTGAAGGGTTATGCAGTTGATCCGTGGTTCGGCGTATTTGCGCCGGTGAATGTGCCTGCTGCAGTGCTTCAAAAACTGAATCAGGCGTTTGTTGAGGCGCTGGCATTGCCGGAAGTCAAAGAGAAATTGCTGCGAGCCGGGTTTACGCCGAAAAGCTCTTCCTCAGCGGAACTCGACGCTTTGGCGCGGACGGAGTTTGAGCGGCTTGGCAAAATTGCTCGCGATGCGCGAATGACTGCGGAGTAGCGCGGTCGCCCGCACTCAGCCGTTAGCGCTATCCAGATTCATCCGTTGCCGACGCCACGGTCGCCATCACTACCCGTAAAGATGCGAAAAAACTAACGAGCGGCGGCATTTTGCCGCCCTCGAAATAACAAAAAGCCGACTCGCGTCGGCTTTTCTGTTATGGTGCCCGGGAAGGGACTCGAACCCCCACGATGTTACTCGCTAGTACCTGAAACTAGTGCGTCTACCAATTCCGCCACCCGGGCATTTCAAGTTAGCAGAGATTATAGATTGACTACGAAGAAGACTGCAAAATCAACAGCTTCCAGCGCCTTAATGACGCCCGCTTCCGCGCCGAAAACGCCGGTCGCCAAGCCAAAAGCACCATCCAGCAAGGCTCGCAAGCCTGCACCTGTAAAACCTGCGGCGGTACCGCTAGCAACTGCGGAAAAACCCGCGCCGCGTAAGTTGCGCACACAAACGCCAGATGTTGCGGTTGTAATTGAGAAAAAGGCAGCGCTGGCGCCGGTTGTAAAGCCCGCGACGCGTGCCAAATCGCCAAAGATTGTCGCTCCAACCGCGGTAACCGAGAAGGCGAAAACTCAGTCGGTAGCCGTTGCGAAAGCTTCGAAAGCTAAAAAGCCTGCGGCTACCCTCCCTCCTCCTGAACCAACAGCTTCCCCTATTGCGGCGCTTGCCGCCACTAGTCGGCCCAAGCGAGTTGCAGCAGACGCGGCCAAACCGGTGCGCAAGTCAGCATCCACGAAAGCCGTTGCGGACGCAATCGTAGCGACGGTAGTGACGGTAGCGAAGGAAGCAAAGGTAGAGCGGGTGACAGCGCCACCCGCGTTTGAGCCGCCGCCGATAGCAAAAGCCATCCTTGCGGTGCCACCCAATTCGGTCGTCGGCACCGTCATCGGTCACGCCGAGGGTTACGGCTTCGTCAAGCTGGATCAAGGCGGTGACGATATGTATTTGTCGGAAGACGCCATGCGCGCTGTATTGCACGGCGACCGGGTGGCGGTGCAGGCAACCGGATTTGGTCGCGACGGCAAAGCCAATGGCGAGGTCGTTTCGGTGTTGCAACGGGCCAATCATCGCGTCGTCGGCAAGCTGCGCAGCAAGGGCGGGCAGTGGTTTGTGGTTGCGTCCGAACGGCGCATCAATCAGGACATCCTGATTCCGCGCACCAAGCTTGGCAAGGCGGTGCTCGATCAGATTGTGGTGGCTGAAATTACGTCGCAACCGACGCCGTATGACGAGGCGACTGGCGAAATTGTGGAGGTCGTGGGTAATGAGGATTCGTCCGACATTGAGCTCGAAATCGCCATTCGCAAACATAATTTGCCGTATGTGTTTAGCGCCGAAACGCTGAAAGAAGCGGCGGCGTATGGCGATGTGGTGACCGCAGCGGATCGCAAAGGTCGCACTGATTTGCGCGAGCTGGCGTTGGTCACCATTGACGGCGAGACGGCAAAAGATTTTGATGATGCGGTGTATGCCGAGAAGGCCGCAGGTTCACGTGGCGGCTTCCGGCTAGTGGTGGCCATTGCCGACGTGTCGCATTATGTGAAACTGAAAACCGCACTCGACAGCGACGCCCGCGAACGCACCACAAGCGTTTATTTTCCGCGTCGCGTGATTCCGATGTTGCCGGAAAATTTGTCGAACGAGCTGTGCAGCTTGCGGCCCAATGTCGACCGCCTGTGCATGGTGTGTGACATGCAGGTCACGGCCGCGGGCATCGTGACCGGCTACCAGTTCTACGCGGCGGTGATGAATTCGAAGGCGCGTTTGACCTACACCGAGGTCGCCGCACAGTTGCCTGATTTGGTTAAAGCCAAACCGAAAGCAGGCACCATTGAAGCGTCGCTGAAAACACTCTACGCGCTGTATCAGGTGTTTCGCGAAGCACGCGTGCTGCGCGGCGCGCTCGATTTTGAAGGTCAGGAAGCCGTATTTACCTTTAATGACGACGGCAGCGTGGCGACCATCAAGCCTGCCGTGCGCAACGAAGCGCACAAGCTGATTGAAGAGATGATGCTGGCGGCCAACGTCAGCACCGGCGAATATTTGGCCAAGGCCAAGCAGCCGCTGCTGTTTCGCGTTCACGATATTCCACTGCCAGAAAAATTGGCGGCACTGCGCGCAATTCTTGCCATGCGCGGTCTGTCGCTTGGCGGCGGTGAGCGCCCGGAGCCCAAGGATTACGCGCAGCTCATTGATGCCACGCGCGGTCGTTTGGATGCGCCCGCGCTGCACACGTTGCTGCTGCGCTCGCTGCCGCAGGCCATCTACACGCCGGACAACGGTGGCCACTTTGGCTTGGCCTATGAGCATTACGCGCACTTCACCTCCCCGATTCGGCGCTACCCGGATCTGCTGGTGCATCGCGGCATCAAGGCGGTGCTCGCAGGAAAGATTTACGCAACCGAAGACTGGACGCGCCTGGGCCTCGTGTGCAGCGCGAACGAGCGACGCGCCGACATCGCCTCGCGCGAAGTCACGCAGTTCCTCAAAGCGAAATATCTCGAGGCGCATATCGGCGAAGAATTCGTCGGCACCATCTCCGGCGTAGTTGCGTTTGGCGTATTCGTCACGCTCGATGAAACCTTTGCCGACGGCCTGATCCACGCCACCAGTTTGCCGCGCGACTACTACCAGTTGGGCCGCGACACCTCAACACTGGTCGGGCAACGCAGCGGCTTTTCGCTGGCGCTCGGCGAACGGGTGCGGGTAAAGATTGCGTCGGTAAATCCCGATACGGCGAAGGTAGATTTCCAGTACGTCGATCGGGCTTAGTCAGACGCTTGCCGTCATTGAATTAGCACAGTTTGCGCGCCAGTTTTGCAGCTGGCGCGCACCTGCCGCTACCATCAATGGCGCGGAGGTGAATGCTGATCAGCCGGGCTTTGACCGTGCGCCGGTGATCGCCGAGGCGTCAAAGCAACTGCCGCTCTGGTTTGCGAAAGCGCTGGCGAAATAGGGCGATTTTCGTTACAGCTTTTTGCTTTAGCCCATATTGAACATGGGCTAGGAGCAAGAATTGCAAACTGTCGCAATCACCAGAAAATCAGCTCTACGCCGCACGCAGTGGTTTTTGTGGCGGAAAGCTGTCATATGTTTCGGCACCCAGTAAAGTCATTCCCGCGCAACCGAAAACGACAGCACTGGCGTTACGAATGCGAGAACAGCGTGGCCCCAACCGCGGGCATATCGGCCTCCAGCACCGAACCCGTCTCCGAATCGGTGATCACCATTGCGCTTGACCCCGGCCGATAGGCCACATTAGTGGTCGTAAATCCCGCCGGTGATTGCACAAAATGACTGATCTCGCCACGAGCATTGAGCACGAACGCGCCGCCTAGGCTGGCGTGCGCGACCACGAGTCGATTGTCCGCGTCAACGGCCATGCCGTCCGGCCCGCTCGTTCCGAAAAAAGTGCGGAACGCGCCGACCTTGGTGGTTGAGCCGTCCGGCAACAGCGGCCCGCGCCACACTTGATTTGCGCGTGTCACTGCGACAAACATTGCCTTGCCAGTGGCGTCCAGCGCAACCCCGTTCGGACTGGGAATACCGGCGATCAACAGGTCCAGTTTGCCGTCAGTTCCGAAGCGATAGACACGTCCACTCGGGTCATGCAGGCCGGTCTGCCCCTGATCGGTGAAATAGCAATTGCCCTTCGCATCAAAGGTCAAATCGTTGACGCCCTTGAACGACTCGCTGTTGCGGTGCGCGAGTATTGGTGTGAAGAATCCGTTGCTGGGATCGAGCCGCAACAGGCCTTTGCGATAGTCGGCAATCCACAGCGAACCGTCGGCGTGAATCGCAATCCCGTTCGGCCAACCGTCGTATTCGACCACCAGCTGCCACT
The DNA here is from genome assembly GCA_014378555.1 of Burkholderiales bacterium. Lineage (GTDB taxonomy): Bacteria > Pseudomonadota > Gammaproteobacteria > Burkholderiales > Casimicrobiaceae > Casimicrobium. The sequence goes on from JACMNN010000069.1 coordinate 9,928, forward strand.
CAAGCGCGGGCGTGATGCGAAAGATGCGGCCGTATGGAATGTCGGTCACATACAGGTTGCCCGCGCGATCAAATGATGGCCCTTCGAGGAAGCTGTCGATGATGTGACCGGGCTTATTGGCGTCGCACCAGTCGGTACGGCGCGGCGTGCGGAAATGCTCGGGCATGCGCGTGAGCACGCGGGCACGGATGACTTCTGGAGCGGTAAACGATAAATTCCACATGACTTGGCGCCCCCCCGCTATTCCGGCTTCACGCCGGCTACGCGAATCACTTTGCCCCAACGTTCGGTCTCGGCCCGCACAAACAGCTGAAACTCAGCGGGCGCGGCACCGCCGGGCTCCGCGCCCTGATCGGCGAAGCGTTTTGCAAGGTCAGGGCTGGCCAGTGCCTTCTTCACTTCCGCATACAGTTTGTCGATGACAGGCTGAGGCGTGCCCTTCGGCGCGGCCAGGCCAAACCAGTTGGTTGCGTTGAAATCTTTCAGTCCTACCTCGGCGGTGGTGGGCACATTGCCGAGGGTGGCAATACGCGCAGGTGAAGTCACGGCGAGCGCGCGAATCTTGCCGCCGTTGACCTGTGGAATCGCGGTCGGTGCCGCAGTGACAAGAAAGTCTACGCTGCCAGAAACCACGTTCAGCATCGCCTCGCCCGCGCCTTTGAACGGCACATGGGTAGCATCAATTTTGGCGGCATCCTTAAATAATTCGCCGCCGAGATGGCTAGAGCTACCCACGCCACCCGACCCGTAGTTCAGCTTGCCCGGATTTTTCTTTCCGAAGGCAACCAGATCCTGCATGGTTTTGTACGGAGACTTTTCGGAGACGACCAAAACCAGCGGCGTCTGCGCGATGCTGGTCACCGCGATCATGTCTTTGTCGTGGTCCCAGGGCAATTTTTTGAACAGATGCGGCAGCATTGCATACGTCGTGTCGTTGATCTGAAACGTAGTCCCGTCAGGCGGCGATTTGGCTACTGCGTCGGTGCCGATGAGGCCACTCGCACCCACCTTGTTTTCAACAAAAAAAGACTTTCCGGTTTGCTCGGTTAGCTTTTGCGCGATCTGCCGTGCAGCGAAATCTGTGGTGCCGCCGGGTGCGTACGGCACGATCAGTTTGACCGGCTTATCGGGCCAAGCGGTTTGCGCGAAGGCAAATGAGTGAACAAGGGTGACCGTAAAAGCCAACGCGGCGCTACGTTTGAAAAGCTGTTTCATATTGCCTACTTGATAGTGTTTGATGCTGTTTACGCGTGTGAATCAGCTATTCGACTTTGACCCGTGCCACCTGAATCACTTTGCCCCACTTCTCCTGCTCGGCACGCTGAAAGGCAGCCAGCTTTTCGGGGCTGCCGCCCACCGGCACCGCGCCGAGGTCGGTTAGACGCTTGGCGACGGCGGGCTTCTTGAGCGCTGCATCAACCTCTGTCGCGAGCCGCGCAACAATGTCAGCCGGCGTGCCCGCAGGCGCGTACAGCGCGTACCAACTCGAGGCTTCAAAATCTTTCATGCCGAGCGCTTCGCCGACCGTCGGCACATCGGGATAGTCGGCAAGGCGCTCTGCTGTGGTCACGGCGAGCATTTTTAGGCGACCGCTTTTCACGAACGGCGTGCTGGTTAGCAAGGTGTCGAACATCAACTGCACCTGACCAGCCACCACATCAGCAATCGCTGGGCCTGAGCCTTTGTAAGGCACATGCGTCATCACGGTGCCGGTACGGAATTTAAAAAATTCAGGCACCAGATGCGATGAGCCGCCATTTCCCGCGGAAGCGAAATTAACTTTGCCCGGATTGGCCTTCAGATAACTCACCAGTTGTGGCAACGTCTGCACTGGCAGCACGCTCGTGTTGGCCACCACGACGATCGGCACGGTGACCACCAGCGACACCGGTGCGAAGTCCTTGTTAGCGTCATACGGAATTTTTTCGTGCAGACGCGGATTGATGCCCATGGTGCCGATGCTCGCCATCATCAGCGTGTAGCCGTCGGCCGGCGACTTCGCGGCCTCACTGATGCCAATGAAGCCATGTGCGCCGCTTTTGTTGTCGATAATCACCGAAGTCTTTAACGCTTCGCCGATGGCCTGACCAACCACGCGGGCGGTGATGTCGGTCGGGCCGCCCGCAGGGAACGGCACGATGATGCGGATCGGTTTATTCGGCCACTGCGCGTAGGCGGGCTGCAGCGAAGCCGCGAGCAGCAGCGATACCGTCAGTAACTTTAGTAATGTGCGTTTCATTCATTTTCTCCAGCAACAATTTTTTTCTGTGCAAGTGATTCGATGTGCGCCGCGTCGTAACCCAACTCGCGCAACAGTTCAGTGGTGTGTTCACCGAGCTTCGGCGGATTGAGGCGAACCCCGGGACGTTCGTCATCCAAGGTCAGTGGCAGAAGGGCTGTTTGCACTGCGCGGCCATCGGGCAGCGTCATAGGGGCGAGGCCACCGGTTTGATTGAGATGAATATCGCCAAACAGTTGATCGGGCCGTGTTATCGGTGCGAACGGAAGCCCGTTACGCTCAAACATTGCCGATAGCTCAGCCGCCGACTTTTCCGCCATGCGCTGACGCAAAATTGGCATCATCCATTCGCGCGCCCGAACCCGATCGTTGTTACTGGCCAGTCGCACATCTGCCTTGAGATCAGCGTAATCAAAAGCCTCGCAAAAGATCGCCCACTGTGTATCGCTCACCACCGCGAGAAATATCTGCTCGCCGTTTTTCACCGTAAACACGTCATAGACCGCCCATGCCGAAATGCGTGCCGGCATCGGTGCGGCGGGCTTGCCGGTCACCGCAAACTGCATCATGTGCTGCGCGACGAGGAACACGTTGTTCTCAAACAATGCGCTTTGCACTTGCTGCCCGTTGCCGGTTTTCTCGCGTGCCGCAAGTGCTGCCATCGCACCGATTGCACCAAACATGCCGCCCATGATGTCGTTGACACTGGTGCCTGCGCGCAGCGGGTCGCCCTCGCGTCCGGTCATATAGGCGAGCCCGCCCATCATTTGCACTACTTCATCTAATGCGGTGCGATGGTCATATGGGCCCGGCAAAAAACCTTTGTGGCTCACATAGATTAGTCGCGGATCAAGCTTTGCTAACGCGTGGTAATCGAGCCCCAGTTTTTTCATGGTGTCGGGCTTGAAGTTCTCGCTTACGATGTCGGCAGTGGCGACCAGTTTGAGCGCAATCTCCCGACCTTCGGCCGATTGCAGGTCAATGGCGATGCTCTTTTTATTGCGATTAAACATCGGAAAAAAGCCGGCACCAGAGCCCAATAATTTGCGCGTGTTGTCACCGGCAATCGGTTCCACCTTAATGACCTCCGCGCCCAAATCAGCGAGCACCATGCCGCAAGTGGGGCCCATCACCATGTGCGTGAATTCGACCACGCGGATGCCGGCGTAGGGCAATGGCTTAGTTGCCATATTGCGCTCGCTGCTGCCAACCCATCGGCAAGCCCACGGCTGCCGTCATGCCGTAAATCGGCTCGCCAGGCAACCCTGCTTGCAATGGTTCACGCGCGGCGATCAGGCGGTCGAGATCAACCCCGGTGCGCACGCCCATCGCCTCGAACATAAACACTAAATCTTCAGTGACGACGTTGCCCGATGCGCCGGGCGCGTAAGGGCAACCGCCAAGACCACCCAGCGAGCTGTCAAAGGTGCGCACACCGGCATCAAACGCAGCGAGGCAATTGGCCAAGCCGAGGCCGCGCGTGTTGTGCATATGCGCCGCACCGGCCTTGTCGCCAATTTCGGCGCGAAGGCGGGTGAACAAGCGCCGCGTTTGCGCCGGGTTGGCCATGCCTGTGGTGTCGGAAAGCCCCGATTCGTCAACACCAGCCCGAATCACCTCATTGGCCAGCCACATCACGTCATCTTCCTTCACCTCGCCTTGAATGGTGCATCCAAATGCCGTCGACATACCCGCCTCAATCTTGACCGTTGGCGCGATCTCATTTCTCAACGCGACAATGTTGCGCACCTCTTCGACCATCTGAACGCGCGTTTTTCTAACGTTCGACAACGAATGCGCTTCGCTTGCGGAAACCGGTATGGTGATCTTGTGCACGCCTGCGGCAAAAGCGGCCCGCGCGCCGCGCACATTGGGCACCAGCGCCATCACGGTGAGCCCCGGCAAAGTCAACGCATGGCGCACCACGTCGACGGCGTCTGCCATTTGCGGCAGCAGTGCTGCCGGAACAAACGAGCAGACTTCAATTTCACGCAAACCCGCCGCGTAGAGCGCATCGATCCAGCACAACTTGCTGGCGGTTGTCATCACGGCCTTGACCGATTGCAAGCCGTCGCGCGGGCCGACTTCGCTGATGAGTAGTTCTGGTAGCTTCATTTTTTTCACTGGCCTGATTGCTAACGCGCAACGTTAAATAAACAATTATTCGTTGTATATTTAAATTCTATCTAATAGAATCTAGTTCTTACAGATGAAATTATTGTTTGCGCCGATAAGCTTGTCAAGCGCGACGCAGCTACGTTGCCACGTGCTTATGTGCCGATATCTTGAAATTTCGGAGCCACCCATGCCACGCAAAGCGCAAACCCCTTCCATCGCCGATCAAAACGCTGCCGATGGTGGCGTCGCCGCGGTCGACCGCGCGCTGTCGCTGCTCGCCACGTTTTCAGTGGCGCAAAACGCATTGACGTTGGCCGAACTGGCGGAGCTGACGCAGCTTTACAAAAGCACGGTGCTGCGCCTGCTCGCCTCGCTGCTGCATCGCGGACTGGTGCAGCAACGCAGCGACGGGCGCTACGCGTTGGGGCCTGAGGTTGCGCGCCTGCACGCCGCCTACGCCAGCTCGTTCTCGCTTGCCGAGGTAGTGTTGCCGGTGCTGCAATCGCTGGTGGATGTCACCCGGGAGAGTGCGGCCTTCCACGTGCGACAAGGGCAAGCGCGGCTGTGCCTGTATCGCGTCGACTCGCCGCATCCGGTGCGCGACCATATCAAGGCGGGCGATCTGTTGCCGATTGATCGCGGTGCTGGAGCGCGAGTGCTCGATGCGTTCGCCGCTAAGCAGGATCGGTTGCCGGGCCAGCGCAACGCGGCACTTGCGAAAGCGGTGGTAGAGCGCGGCTACTTTGCCGGCATAGGCGACCGTGAGTCGGAGGTCGCCGGAATTTCAGCCCCGGTGTTTGCCGCAGGCGGCCAACTAGCCGGTGCGCTCACACTCACGGCACCGGCCAATCGCTATCAGGTGTCGCATGTGCCCGCCGTTCTTGCGGCGGCGGCGGCGTTGGGTAAGGCTCTTGGCCACCACGGGGCGACCTCAGTTGCGGCGCAAATCGTATGATGCGCGGCAACGTCAACATCAATCACTGAGTCCAACCTCGCCATGAATCACGCCCCATTCGCCGCCGCTGAAATCGTACAGTTCTGGGCAGACGCCGGCCCCGGTCGCTGGTTCAAAAAAGACGCTACGTTTGACGACCAATTTCGCGAGCGATTTGCGGTGGCGCATGAGGCCGCCGCAGGTGGTGCGCTCGACCATTGGGCGCTTCGCGCCGAGGGTGCGTTAGCGCTCATGATTTTGCTCGATCAATATCCGCGCAACAGTTTTCGCGGAACGGAGCGGATGTTTGCCACCGACGCGAAAGCGTTAAGCCTCGCGAAACAGGCGATTGCGCAGGGCTTCGATCAGGCGGGCGATACGGCATTGCGCCGATTTTTCTATTTGCCGTTTATGCACTCGGAAGCGTTGGCGGAGCAAGATCGATCGATCGAGCTGTATGCGCCGATCGGCGCTGAGCCGATGCGCTTCGCGGTCCTACACCGCGACATCATTGCGCGTTTTGGCCGCTTTCCGCATCGCAATGCGCCGCTTGGGCGAGCGACGACGGTTGACGAACAGGCGTTTCTCGATGCCGGCGGATTCGCCGGTTAGCGCCACAACATCGATAGTTGGACGTCTCCCCGCAGCCACCGCGAACTGCCTACAACTGCGCGCCCTGACTGCCGCCCCACGCCAACGTTCTTCCCGCGCACCTCGCCATCCCGATTGCTGAAGTAGGCCTGATCGCCATCAGTATCGAATGCATTGACGAAATTGCCGATTTTGCGGGCGTCCAGGCCGAAGTGTCTGCGATCATTAAGACGGCAATGCGCGGTGAACGCAATTTTCAGCAAAGTCTGATCGCGCGCGTCGCTTGGCTGAAAGGTCTGTCGACGGCGGTGCTAACCGAGGTCTACGAATCACGCCTTTGACCCTCGCTAGGGCTTGCCGAATTGATGGACTACGCACACAAAAACAACGTTGAGACGTTGCTAGTTTCGGGGGGGACTCACCTACTTCACCGAGCGCATGCGGCAGCGTTTTGGCTACACCTACACCCGCGCCAACACCTTGGGCGAACGCTAAGGACGGCTTACAGGCGGCGTTTGCGGCGCGATTATCGATGTCGAAGAAAAAGTGCGTTTGCTGCGTTTTTTGGCGAGCACGTTGCCCGCCTCGCGCGGGGCAACCATTGCGATCGGCGATGGGGCCAACGATCTGCCTATGCTCAAAGCCGCCACAATGGGCGTTTCATTTCACGTGAAACCCACGGTGCGTGAGCAAGTGAAAGTGGCGATCAATGAGCGCGGATTAGACACGCTTCTTGCGTTTCTGCCCTGATTGCCGAGAACCTTCTCCGTTTCACTTGTTTAAAATAGCGACTGACGCCAGCATCCGGTACGACAAAAAAGCATCAAGATTTCTCCTAGCCCACACAGTCCGCTGGCATGTCGAGAGAGCTTAGTCACTGCGGCATAAACCAGTCCAAGTTTTACGCAGAACCCCGTATCTTGGCGAAACAAAATGGCAGCACGCGACGATGCGTTTTGCTCATCAAAAGTTGCTCTGGTGATCCAACAACTTGAGGAAAATTTTTTGATAATCAGAATTAAGCGACTTGTGCTTGGCATTGCCTGCGCAGGTCTTCTATCCATTTATGGCTGCGGTGGTGGTGGTGGTGGTGACGCTGGTGGTGGCGGGAGTATTGTTGCAGGGCCAAGCGCTGTGATGATTCAAGGTACCGTCGCAACCGGTGCAGCCTTTCTTGACGCGGTTGTCACCGTCCGAGACCGCACCGGTGCCATTGCCGGCACAAGTTCGCCCGTGGGCACCGATGGCGTCTTTATCGTTACGCTCGCAGACGGCACCAATCCACCGTATGTGTTGGTGGCCAACCGCACCACCGCTGCAGGGGAAGTTCAGACCATGGTCAGCGTGGCAGAGTCGGCTTCTGCGACTACAGCCAACATTACACCCATCACCAACCTGATTGCCTCGCGCCTTTCACCCACCGGCGACCCTCTCAAGCTGGTCAGTGAATTTGTCGCCGGCACCGCCACAATAACGCCGGCAGCGGTCGTGGCGAGCGTTGCGGAAATTAACAAAATCTTAACTCCGTTGCTGGTAGCGACCGACACTACAGGGGCGGATCCGCTGAAAAGCGCTTTTTCAACCAACGGCAGTGGCTATGATCGTTTACTGGATTCGCTCAAGATCACTATTACGCCGACCAATGCGTCTTCCACCAATATTGAAATCGCCGTTAAGCAGAAACTGCTGGAAGGCATGCAGCCCACGGTAATTAAGTTTGTCAGCAGTGCGACCAACTTGCCTTCTCTGCCTCCCATTGACCGCGCAAACTTAGTCACCTCCGGCACCTCTGTCCTGATTGCCGATTTACTGAAAAGTCTCAGTGCCTGCTACGCGCTGCCACTGGCTAGCCGAGTCGATACCGCAGGCACCGGAGTCGCAGCAGACATCAGGGCAACTACCTGCAAAAGCCTATTTTTCGGCAACAATCCTGCAAACTTTAGGAGCGACGGCGACGTCGTTGGCTCAGACAAGCTGTTCAGCGGAATGTTTACCACTAGCGGCTCCGGCACAGTCTTCAGCCAAGGCAGCTATGAGGCTACGCAGGGCAACGGTGATCTGGTTGTAGGATACAAAAGCCAAGACGCTGGCGGGAACGGGGGTTTTGATACTTTTGTTGTACGCATCGATACCGATGGAAAGCTCAAGTTAATCGGCAACCAATATCAGTACCCCGGTGGTGTTGCCGCGTACCACCAGTTTCGTCAATTCATCACGCTGAACCAGTCCGCCTACAACTACTACAGCACGGGCTACAACATGAACTTCCCCGACGTCAAAGGCGGTCGCGGTGTAGCTTCCTCGATATTTGATCGTGTGGTGGTTACAACACCTAACGGCGCTTCCGTCACCCTTAAGCCAAGCGCGGGTAAGTCGCATTTGAATTTGGTGAAGTCCTCGGTGGTCACCGGCACCAGCTATCTCAGGCTGCGCAGCGTGTTTGCAGACAGTGCGACCGTCGGAGACATTCCCACAATGGACTCCAACCTGGTCTTTTCCAACATCCCCTTTACAGATCAGGACGTTGCATACATTGCAGCACAAAGCGTCTGGACTTTTAGCTACTATCTAGCAGCAAACACCGCGCCGAATGGGGCAGCTGATGCCACCCAGTATTTCAAAACGCGAGCCCGGGCACTGACGATAGAAGAGCTCAAGCGTCAAGGGCTGCCGCAGCTGTCCCCCACTCTCATCAGCGCGATACAAGCCAAAACCAGCGTGTACCCAGGGCATGCACCCTTGCCTACCGACGGCCCATTGAGCGGTTTGGACTTTTCTGTGCCATCAGGCACCTTGCCAGTGTCGCGAATTAAACTCTTTGGACGCCTTAATCTCGCCACTGATGGTCAAATTTTTGATGAATCGGTCGAAGTCGGGCTAACTGCAAGAACCGGCAGCATCGCCTGCACGGCAGTAGGCAGCGCTCGCTGTGGCTTGGCCGGCGCGTTTGCCGCCTCAACCTATGCCACTGGACTGCATTTGTATTCCCTCGACGCAGCCGGCCGGGAGTTTATTAATTTTTATGCGATGTATCAGTTGATCAAGCCGTAATCACCGCAATCTTGCTGCAGCGCCTGCGCAACATGCCGGTCAAAGGTCCTGATTCAGCTCGGGGTTTTTATACTCTCTGGTCCGGCAATCGGCAGGATGTTCGCGTGATGCGCCGATCGGCAATGAGCCGATGCGCTTCGCGGTCTTGCACTGCGACATCATTGCGCGTCAATGCGCCGCTGCGACGAGCCACAACAGCTAAAGAACAGGCGTGTCTCGATGCCGACGGATTCGCCGGCTAGTTTCGCGGCATCAATCGCTGGACGTCCGCCCGCAGCCACCGCGCACTGCCTACAATTGCGCCCCATGACTGCCGCCCACGCCAACCTGCTTCCCGCGCACCTCGCCATTCCGATTGCCCAAGTTGGCCTAATCGCCATGGACATGGATTCGACCGCCATCACTATTGAATGTATTGACGAAATTGCCGATTTTGCGGGCGTCAAGGCCGAAGTGTCGGCGATCACTGAGGCGGCAATGCGCGGTGAACTTGATTTTCAGCATAGTCTAATCGCGCGCGTCGCCTGCCTTGAAGGACTGTCGACGGCGGTGCTAACCGAGGTCTACGAAGCACGTCTTCGCCCCTCGCCGGGGCTTGCTGAATTGATGATCTACGCGCACCAAAACAACGTTAAGACGTTGCTAATTTCGGGTGGTTTCACCTATTTCACTGAGCGCATGCGGCAGCGTTTTGGCTTCACCTACACCCGCGCCAATACGCTGGGTGAACGCGACGGACGGCTCACCGGCGCCGTTTGCGGGGCGATTGTCGATGCCGAAGAAAAACAGCGGTTGCTGCGTTTTGTGGCGAGCACGCTGCCCGCCTCGCGCAGCGCAACGATTGCGATTGGCGATGGGGCCAACGATCTGCCGATGCTCAAAGCCGCCACCATGGGCGTTGCTTTTCACGCCAAACCCACGGTGCGCGAGCAAGTGAAAGTGGCGATCAATGCGGGCGGATTAGACACGCTTCTCGCGCTAATGCCCTAATTGCTCACAACTTATTCCATTTGAACTCGGTTTTTTGCACGCCGTTTGCTAGACTTTTGTCCTGTGAGGGACACCGCTTTTCCTCGGAGAAAATTATGAAACTTAAATCATCTAACGCCGCGCTGGCCATTCTGTTGGGCGGCGCGTCGATTGTCACGCCCGCGGCCGCTCAAGACGCGGCAAAGCCCACACCCGGTGCAGCGCTTCAATATGTTGGCGCCGACACCCGCCTGGGCATCGGCTATGACAGCCAAACCAAGCTACGCGGCGAATTGTTTCAGGTGTTGCGCAGCGACGAACAGTCCGCCACTCTTGCCGAAATCTGGGCCAGCCGCGACTCCGGTGGCGCCAAGCTTTCGCACCATTGGAGCGGCAACGGCAGCTCGGTCAATAAGGTTTTCGGGGCGCTCGATCAGGGCGCTGGTGACATGCGCAAGGCCTCGCTCGGCGGCGGTCAGGAATACGAACAATGGTTTTGGAACACCTACCTTAGCAAGGGCCTCAGCGGCGCACGGCTGACCGGTACGGCGGCCATCGCAAGCACCATTATTCAGTCGGGCACAGACGCCGGACGGCCCTACGCTGAAGACGTCACCACGACCGTCACCACGCGTTCGTTTCAGCGTCCGTATGACTGGGGCGTGGGCGCACGGGCCGGTCATTTCTACGAATCCGCTTTGTTGCGCGTTACCGCGGGTGTTGACTACGAATGGGGTAAGTTCTCATCCAGGCAATGGACGGGTACGCTGATGGCCGAAAAATTCTTTGCTGGATCGCCTATTTCGGTCGCCATCACCGGTGAAATTAATCGCCGCTCCGGTGACTTTGAAGGCGCCCGCAACGATCAGCGCGGCTTGGTCATGTTGCGCTACGAATTCGGCGGGCCGAGGACAAATTTCCGTCCGAACCGGGTGACCCGCAGCGTGACCACCACCGAGCGCGTGCCCGATCCGAATTGGCGGCCCGCGGTCGCCGCCGTTGTAGCGCCTGCCGCAGCGCCAGTCGCAGCGGTTGCCGCTGTCAGCAAGCCGGTCGAGGCAACCACGCGCATCGAAAAACGCGTCACTCGCGCCAATGCAAACGATGCGCAGGAAACCTATTTCGATCTCGGCTCTGCCAAACTTAAACCGGCAGCGCTTAAAGAACTCGACGCGCTGGTCGTTCGCATCACCACCCAGCGGCCCTATGTAGAGCTTAAAGTCGACGTTGTCGGCCACACCTGTCCGACCGGCGCGGATCGCGACAACGTACTGCTGTCGGCCAAACGTGCCGACGCGGTCAAGGCGTATCTCGTCGCAAAGGGCATACCAAGCGAATTGGTGACCGCCAGCGGCAAAGCAGGCCGATCGCCGAAGTATCCTGAAGTTAAAGGCCAGAGCTTCCGCAATCGTCGCGCCGACACTGAAGTTTCGATCGTTAAAGAGAAAATCGAAGAGGTCCGCGTTACAGTGCCCGGCACAGCGGCAACAGCGGCCGCCACGCCCGTAGCGCCGGTTGCACCTCCCGCAGTTGTAGCCGCCCCGGCGACCGCACCCATGATTGAGCGTCAAGTCACGCGAGACATCGTTGAAGACGTGCCAAACGGCTGGATCTCACGCGCGCTGCACAATCCGGCGCAACACAAAACCAGCGTCGACAGCTACCGCTGGTTAGAGGCGAGCACGGCACAAGCCACGGGGCCACGTCGCTTCATCAATCGCGGCCCGGCCGCAGTTAACGACGCGTACACCATCGATTGCGCAGCCCCGGTCACGTTTAACGTGCTCGCTAACGATAGCGATCCTGATGGCGACGCGCTGACGATCACCTCAGTGTCAACACCGTCCAAAGGTACGGTCGCTATTTCTGGCGGACGGATCGTCTACACACCAAGCGCTTCCAGCTGCGGTGGTGCGACCGATAGCTTCACCTACAACATCAGTGATGGCAAAGGCGGCACCGCCACTGCATCGGTAGCAGTGACCATTAACAACACGACGCCGATCAATACACCGCCGGTGGCAGTCAACGATGCCTACACCGTTAATTGCTCGACACCGAGAGCCTTCAACGTGCTGCTGAATGACAGCGACAAAGACGGCGACAAGCTCACCATTACCTCGGTTTCCATGCCGGGCAAAGGCACGGCAGTCATCTCGAATGGCAACATCGTCTACACCGCTGCGGCAAATACGTGCGGCGGTGCAACCGACAACTTCACCTACAGCATCAGTGATGGCAATGGCGGCACCAGTACAGCAACCGTTGCAGTGACCATTAACAACACGACGCCACCGCCACCAGCGAATACCGCGCCGGTTGCAGTCAACGATGCCTACGCCATTAATTGCGGGGCCGCGAGCACGTTCGACGTGTTGTTGAATGACAGCGATAAGGACGGCGACAAACTCACCATCACCTCGGTTTCAGCACCGGGCAAAGGCAGCGCAGTTATCTCCGGCGGAAAAATTGTCTACACCCCAGCGGCAAACACCTGCGGCGGCGCGACCGACAGCTTCACCTACAGCATCAGCGACGGCAATGGCGGCACCAGTACAGCAACCGTTGCAGTGACGATCAACAACACGACGCCACCGCCGCCAGTGAACGTAGCGCCGGTGGCCGTCAACGATGCCTACATCGTAGATTGCTCGGTAGCCAACACGTTTAACGTGTTGTTGAATGACAGCGACAAGGACGGCGACAAACTGACCATTACCTCGGTTTCAACGCCGGGCAAAGGCACCGCGGTCATCGCAAACGGCAACATCGTCTACACCGCAGCGGCCAACACCTGCGGCGGCGCAACCGACAGCTTCACCTACAGCATCAGTGACGGCAAAGGCGGCACAGCGACCGCAACGGTAGCCGTGACCATCAGAAACACGCTCCCGGTTCTGCCCGCCAATAATGCCCCGGTTGCGGTGAACGATTTGTACATCGTGCCATGTCGTACCGGCGCAGTGCTTGACGTGCTCACCAACGATAGTGATCGGGACGGCGACCCACTGACCATCACCTCGGTCAGAGCAATTTCGCAATCGTCAGTCGCCTTGCTGTCGATCAGCGCGGATAGAAGAACACTTACGTACACCCCTGGCGCGTCCTGCTTTGTGACTGAGATGTTCAGCTACACCATTAGCGACGGCAGGGGCGGCACAGCAACGGCAACGGTCACGCTGATTGATCCGTAAATCCTGACCAGTACGATTGCGCTCGCTCCGTGTGCGATGCAAAATGGGCCGCTTCAGCGGCCCATTTTTTTCACTTCATGCGGCATATTCTTTTGATCCATCATTCCGCTAGCGGCGGCACACGTGCGCTGGTGGCTGCGTTTTGCGACGGCGCCTCGGCGACCGATGGCGTGAGCGTAATAACCCGCTCGGCACAAGTTGCGACGGCAGCTGATGTCCGAAAAGCCGACGCGTTAATCATCGCCACCCCCGAAAATTTCGGCTACATGGCGGGCTCAATCAAGGAATTTTTTGACCGCGTCTTTTATGCCTGCATGGCCGACACAACAGCACTCGGCGGCGGCACCGAGAGTGTTGTTGCAGGACGGCCATACTCGGTGCTAATTTGCGCTGGCAACGACGGCTCGGGCGCGATGCTCAGCGTTGATCGAATCATCACCGGGTGGCGGATGCGCAAAGTGCATCCCGGCGTGATTGCGCGGCGTGTCGGCGGCGAGGCGGGGTCGTCTAGGGGCACATTGCGCGAAGACGACTTGGTGGCTTGCCGCGAGATGGGTCAGTTGTTTGCTGAGGGCTTATTGATGGGGGCGCTGTAGGGCGTGCAGCCGCACACCTGGTCGGTCGTGCCCGCTGCAGCGTCGCCTACACCGGTGAATTTACTTCCAGGTCGTCTTATTAACGGCCTGCATCACGCCCGCGCCAAAGCTCATGCCGATACGTCGCGCAAACTTCTCAAAATTGTTTTCTTCAATCGTGTAGTCGACTAAATCTTCGGCTTTCACGATGTCGCGCGCGACGCTGTCCACGGTGCCAAGACCATCGACCAGACCGTTGTCAATCGCCTTGCTGCCGCTCCAGATCAGCCCGCTAAACAAGCCCGGCGTGTTCTCTTTCAGACGCGGACCGCGCCCCTCTTTAACCGCCTTGATGAACTGCTGATGCACATCGGCGAGCATCGCCTCAAGGTGCGCTTTCTGCTCTGGTTTCATCGGCGCAAAGGGATCCATAAACGCTTTGTTATCGCCCGCTGTCACGGTTCGATTTTCTAGCCCAAGTTTTTCCATTGCCTTGTCTGCCCCAAAGCCCTGATAGATCACGCCGATGGAACCGACAAGACTTGAGCCATCAACAAAAATTTTGTCTGCCGCCGCGGCCACGTAGTAACCGCCCGACGCGCAAAGCTCATCCACCACCACGTAAATCGGCTTGTCCTGATGGTCCTTGCGCAGTCGCTTGATCTCGTTGTAGATGCGCGACGACTGCACCGGGGAGCCGCCCGGGGAGTTGATGTTCAACACCACCGCGACGCTATCGGGATCTTTGAAGGCCGCCGCCAACGCAGCGTTGATGTTTTCGGCGCTGGCCTTGCCGCCTTCGGCAATTTCCCCTTCGAGCTTGACCAACGCCGTGTGCCGCCCGAACGTATCGGCGCTGCTCGAAGCTTTGCCAATCCAGCCCATGAACGCGGCAAAAATCGCAACCGCCAAGGCCAACCAAAGCAACTTGAAAAAGATCGACCAGCGCCGTTTGGCGCGCGCTTCATTCAGATTCGTTTGCGCCAGTTTGGTGACGAGTTCACGCTCCCAACCGGTCTGAGTGGGTAGTTGATCCATAGGGTTCATGCTTTTCGTAATTTACGCGTTGGTTTCAAGAAAGTGCCTGAGCGCAGACACCGAATCTACCAGTGTTAGCGGTTGATGGGCCTCAAGCAATGCCCGCTCATGCGCGCCGTAGGTGACGCCGATGGCCGCGGTGCCGGCGTTTTCAGCAAGTTGCAAGTCGTGCGTGGTGTCGCCAATCATTACGGTGTCCGCTGCGCTCAACCCAGTCATGTCGAATAGCGCGTGCAACATGCCTGGATGCGGTTTTGAAAAACCCTCGTCAGCGCAACGTGAGGCGATAAAAAATTCGCGCAGCCCGAGCGTGTCGAACGCTCGATCCAAGCCCTTGCGCGATTTGCCGGTAGCCACCGCGAGGCTGTGACCACGCGCCTTAAGCGCAGCGAGCATTTCGGGCACCCCATCAAACAACACAATCTCGTTTTCGCCGGCAATAAAGTGCTGACGAAAGCGCTCCGTTAGTTGCAGCAAGTCTTCTTCACGCAGCGTAGGAATGGCGTGCTGCAGCGCGGGACGCAGGCCCATGCCGATAATGAACGACGCCTGCGCATCGCTGGGAATCGGGTAATTCAAGTCTTCTGCCGCGCGCTGCAGCGCGCGTTTGATAACGGCGGTGGAATCGGCCAGCGTGCCGTCCCAATCAAAAATGACGAAGCGGTAACGAATGTCAATCACTGTGTGGCCCCGTACCAAAAATCAGCTAGTTCCGACGGCAAAGCCGCCTCAACCGTGGTCTCGACATTCGTCACCGGATGCTGAAACGTGAACGATTTGGCGTGCAAAAACATGCGCTTGAATCCACTCGCTTTAAGCACCTTGTTCCACGCCGCATCACCATATTTATCATCGCCCGCAATCGGAAAACCAGAATGCTGGCAATGCACGCGAATCTGGTGGGTGCGGCCGGTTTTAAGTTCGGCTTCTAGCAGGCTCATATCGGCTCCGCGCTCAAGTAAGTTGAAAATTGTGTGCGCAAACTGCCCCTCGTCGGCATTGACCTCGACGCGGCGTTCGCCGTCAGGCCGGGTGTATTTGGCGAGTGGTAATTTCACATGCTGTCGGTCATTGACCCATTCGCCTTTGACCGCCACCAGGTAGCGTTTGTCGCCCGATTTATCGCGCAAGGTTTCGTGCATACCGACCAGCGCCACCCGGGTTTTAGCGATCAGCAACACCCCCGACGTATCGCGGTCAAGGCGATGTACCAACTCCAAAAACGGCGCATCGGGCCGCGCCATACGCAGCTGTTCGATCACCCCAAAGCTGATACCCGAGCCGCCATGTACCGCCACGCCTGCCAGTTTATTGAGGCCGATAAGGTGGTCATCTTCCCACACGATTTCATGAGGAAATTCGCCAGTGAGCTGCTTGTGCACGGGGGCAACCGCGACCCGAACCGGAGGTATGCGCACGTCATCGCCCGCGACCAGTTTAGTTTCGGCTTTGACGCGCCCGCCATTCACGCGCACCTCTCCCGACCGAACGATGCGATAAACGTGGGTTTTCGGCACCCCTTTGAGTATCCGAATCAAGAAATTGTCGATCCGCTGACCGGCGTATTCACTGGAAACAGTGAGATGGCGAACCTGAGCCGCATCGGGCGGAGCGGCACCCAAAGTGAGGGTCGTCGCAGCCGCCGGCTGAGAGTTTCGGGGAGGAACGTGAGCTAAGTCCTTCATTTACCTTATAATTCGCGAGTTGCAGTGTTTCGAAGGAGACGGTGCAGTTTGAGTCAAGTGATCGGAGCAAGGCTTCCGGCAATCACGTTTGAACCCCTCAGAAGCGCTTATTTACGGCATACCGTTGTGAGCGCCGGCAGTGATGGTTCCAGCGAATTATGCCTATCAGCGCCTCTGCATTTGGATTCAACGGTCAAGCCGCCACCGGGAAAAGCGGCGAAAAAGTAAAAAGTTCAGCCGCCGCGCACTGTTTTAATTTGCACGTTGGCCTGTGAAAAGTTTGATCGGGTTCGTCACTATTTCTTTAGTCGGCGGGCTCTGCACGAAAAATAATTGTCATGAATCCGCGCGCCAGCGCTCCTACCTTGCTGCCAACGCCTAACCGGCGCGGGCGCATAGTTCAAAACACTCTCCACCCAGCTTTACACGCTGGCACTGCAGAGCTGTCGCTGGACCCGCCGCCGATTCGCACTTCGACATTTTTCGCCTCAAGCGGAAGCAAACGACACCGCTAACGTATCCACGTTACCGAGGCTTCGTTATGCGTCACAGGTTCACTAAAGCAAGTTAAGGTCAAGCCGTCACGCTGAACGTGAAAGGTACGCATGAAACGCATGCTGTTTAACGCAACCCAATCGGAAGAACTCCGGGTTGCCATCGTCGACGGTCAAAAATTAGTTGACCTCGACATCGAATCTGCTTCCAAAGAGCAGCGCAAAAGTAACATTTACAAAGCCACGGTCACCCGTGTTGAGCCGTCGTTAGAGGCCTGTTTCGTCGACTACGGAACCGAGCGCAACGGCTTCTTGCCGTTTAAAGAAATCTCACGCTCGGTCATCAACGTTGACGGGGAAATGAACCGCAACAAGATCGCAGACAACCTGCGCGTCGGTCAAGAGATCATCGTTCAAGTCGAAAAAGACGAACGCGGCAACAAGGGCGCAGCGCTCACCAGCTTCATCTCGCTGGCCGGCCGGTACTTGGTGCTGATGCCGAACAACCCACGCGGTGGCGGCGTATCGCGTCGTATTGAAGGCGAAGAACGCAACGAACTGCGCGACACCATGGCGCAGCTCGAAGTGCCCAACGGCATGAGCACCATCGCCCGTACCGCTGGCATTGGCCGCACCGCGGAAGAGCTGCAATGGGACTTAAATTACCTGCTGCAGCTGTGGACCGCCATTGACGGCGCGGCCAAGGGCAACAAAGCGCCGCTGTTGATTTATCAGGAATCGAGCCTTGTCATTCGCGCAATTCGCGATTACTTCACACAGGACATCGCCGAAATCCTGATCGATACCGAAGAAATTTACGAGCAGGCCAAAGGTTTCATGGAGCACGTGATGCCCAACACGGTGGGCCGTGTGAAGCTCTATCACGACGACGTGCCGCTGTTCTCGCGCTTCCAGATCGAACATCAGATCGAGAGCGCGTTTGGCCGTACGGTTAACCTGCCCTCGGGCGGCGCCATCGTCATCGACCACACCGAAGCATTAGTTTCGGTCGACGTCAACTCAGCCCGCGCCACCAAGGGCGGCGACATTGAGACCACTGCGTTCAACACCAATATCGAAGCCGCCGAAGAAGTCGCTCGCCAGTTGCGCCTGCGCGATCTGGGCGGTCTGATTGTCATCGACTTCATCGACATGGAGTCGCAGAAGCATCAGCGCGATGTGGAAGACAAACTCCGCGACGCCATGAAGCTCGATCGTGCTCGCGTTCAACTGGGCAAAATTTCGCGCTTTGGCCTGATGGAATTGTCACGTCAGCGCCTTAAACCAAGTCTTGGCGAGAGCGCCCACCTGCCCTGCCCGCGCTGCCACGGCACCGGCCACATCCGCTCTACTGAATCGACCGCGCTGCACATCCTGCGCATCATTCAGGAAGAAGCGATGAAGGACAACAGCGCACAAGTGGTAGCTCAAGTCCCGGTCGATGTTGCGACCTATCTGCTCAACGAAAAGCGCTTCGATATCCAGTCACTGGAATCGCGCCTTAAAGTAAGCGTGGTGCTGATTCCGAACCTGTATCTTGAGACGCCAAACTACACCGTTCAGCGCCTGAAGCACGACGAGTTAAACCATAACGAGCCGCTGCCAACAAGCTACAAAATGGTCGACCGTCCTGAGCAGATTGATGCTGCAGCGGAGATCAAAAAAGAAGCCAACGAAGTGCGCGTTGAAGCAGCCGTGAAAGGCATCACGCCTTCGCAGCCGGCGCCAAACGTAGCGCCTAGAGCTGAAGCTGCCGCACCGCCGACCGTTGCAACAGCAACCCAATCGGCGCTGGGTCAACCTAAATCTGGCCTGTGGTCAAGCATCAAATCGATGTTTGGCATTGATGCAGCACCAGCCGCAGTGGTTGCACCGGTGGTCAAAACCGAAGAGAAAAAACGTGAGGCTGGCCGTGAAGGCGGCCGTGATCGCGGCGACCGTAACGGCCGCTCAGGCCGCGGAGATCGCAGCGACCGGGGTAATCGCAATGAGCGCGGCGACCGCACTGATCGTGGCGATCGTGGTGATCGCAAAGATCGCAATGGTCAAAGTGACCCCGTCAAACGTGACGGTCGCGACGGCCGTGGCGAAGGCGCGAAAGCGGGTCAGGGTGATCGCCAGCAGCGCGACGCTACTGCCCCGCAAGGTGCAGCGGTAGTCACGAACGCAGCCGTAAACTCTGCGGCAAATGCGGCAACCGCCGCGCGACCACCGCGCGAGTCGAGAGAGGCGCGTGAGCCACGCGAGCCGCGTGCTGATCGTGGCGAGCGCAGCGAACGCGGCCCCCGCCGTGAGCGCGGCGACCGCGCACCGCGTGACGCCAATGCGGTGCATCCCGCGCCAGCAGCTGAGTTGCCAGTGCACGAAGGCGTGGCAGAAGCCGCATCGGTCGAGGCAACCGACGCCAATGCAGCGATGGCGCAACCGCAAGACCGCACCGATCGTCCGCCCCGCAATGAGCGTGGTTCACGCCGTCGCGACCGCGACAATCGTGGCGACAATCGTGGCGAAAGCAACGAAGGTCGTCGCGAACCAACATCCGGCGAAGGCCAGGGCTCAGCGGTGGAAGCCGCACCACCCGCAGCCCAACCCGCGATGCGTTATGACGAGCCGGTAAGCGCGCCAGCGCCCGCACCATCGTACGCACCAGCGCCTGCTGTAGCCGCGGCACCGTCGCCGGCTCCAGCGCCTGCGCCAAGGCCGGCACCTGAGGTCAAGCGCGAAGCGCCGAAGCCATTCACCTACGCATTGCCAGGTGACGCTGGGTTGCAGATGATGGAGACAAAATCCAGCGGTGCGCCAACGGCCTACGTGACTGACGAACCGGTGAAACGTGGTCGCTCGCGTCCTCCACGTTCGCAGGTTGCCGCTGAGCCAATGCAGATGGTTGAAACCGGCAAAGACGCAACGCCTCCGTCACAATAACCAGCAACGCGGCCTAAACATCGCGTAATAAAAAAGCCCCGCTTGCGGGGCTTTTTTTATGGCTCGGTTAGAAACGTCTTCCTCTAAATTACTCATCAGCTTTATGCTGAATCAACCCAGCCACATGGGCTAGACCTAAATTTAGGCAGTAGTCGAGAACCGACCATTTACCGCTTTACCTCAACGCAAGCAGACGTTACGGCAAAAAGCTATTACTCGATCTCGTCGATCCAAGCTTGCTGAATCGCCTCAAGAATCCGCTCGCCGCAGCGCTCTGGCACGTCGTCAAATTCCGGTAGCGCCATCACCATCGCCATCAGTGCGGTAAAGCGCACTTGCGTTGGGTCAACGTCGGGATTCGCGTCGGTTAACTCAATCGCGATCTCTAGCGTGTCGGTCCATTTCAGTGCGGCCATTAGTGGTTTTCTCGCGCATGGTTAATGGTGTATTTGGGAATTTCCACGGTTAAGTCGGCATCGCCAATTTTCACCTGACACGACAACCGCGACACGCCAGTCAGCCCCCAAGCACGGTCAAGCAAATCCTCTTCGTCTTCACTCATTTCACCGGTGGTGTTGAAGCCTTCGCGAACGATGACGTGGCAGGTGGTGCACGCCAGCGACTGGTCGCAGGCGTGCTCGATGCCGATGTTGGCGTCGAGCATCGCCGTGCATAACGTGATGCCGGGTTTCGGTTCAAACGTCAGGCCGTTCGGACACAGTTCGGGGTTTGGGAGTATCTTGATTACGGCCATGCCAGCTACACCATCTTTTCAATATTTTTACCGGTCAGCGCCTCGCGCACTGCGCGGTCCATGCGCCGACCTGCGAACTCAGTACTCGCGATATTCAGTGCTTCCGAAGCGCGCACAATCGCGCGGTGGTCGCCCGCCGTTGCCAGCTGTTTAAGATGCGCGACTTGCAGCGCCAGCGCCACATGCTCGGCGTCCGACAGCAACATCCGATCAACATTCAGCGCCTTGGTCAACGCCTCAACTAACGCTTGCGCATCGACCCGAGCCTCGGCCAACGCGCGGGCCTGCATGTCGGTGTTTGCGCTGGCAAAAGCGCTTTGCAACATGGTCGCAATTTCGCCGTCGGCTAAGCCGTAGCTCGGCTTGACGGCAACCTCAGCGCGAACGTGGGTGCTGGTTTCCTCTGCGCTCACTGCCAGCAAACCATCCGCGTCCACCTGAAAAGTCACGCGGATTCGCGCCGCACCGGCCACCATCGATGGAATGCCGCGCAACTCAAATCGGGCGAGTGAACGACAGTCACTCACCAGCTCACGTTCGCCCTGCACAACGTGCAACACCATTGCGGTTTGGCCATCTTTGAAGGTAGTGAATTCTTGCGCTTTGGCAACCGGGATGGTCGAGTTTCGCGGGATAATTTTTTCAACCAGGCCGCCCATTGTTTCAAGGCCAAGCGATAGCGGAATCACATCGAGCAACAAATGGTCGTCGCCCGCTTTGGCATTACCGGCGAGTTGATCAGCCTGAATCGCAGCGCCTAGGGCGACGACTTCATCCGGGTTCATGGTGTCAAGCGGCGGCTTTCCGAAATGCGCCGTAAGCGCTGCGCGAACCTGAAGCATGCGCGTCGCCCCGCCGACCAGCACCACGCCGTCAATGGCATCGGCCTTGAGCTTGGCGTCACGCAAGGTGCGCTTGACAGCACTCATGGTGCGGTCAAGTAGCGGCTGCGTTAACTCAATAAATTTTTCGCGCGTAACGTCCGCCGTGCTCGCAAAACCGCAACCCCAATCGACCTTGATCTGTGCCACGTCCGCCGTCGTTAACGCCTCTTTTGCAACGCGCGATGCGGCGTTTAAATTGGCTTGACCCGCTGGCGACAATGCACGCGTCAATGCCCAAGTATCGAACGCATATTTTGCGAGCAGGGCGTCAAAATCGTCGCCACCCAGATGGGTGTCACCCGCCGTTGCCAACACCTCAAACACACCGCGCGTGAGGCGCAGAATCGACACATCAAAGGTGCCGCCACCGAGGTCGTAAATAAGGTAGGTGCCTTCGGTCTTTTGCTCAAGACCATAGGCCACCGCCGCTGCGGTTGGCTCATTGAGCAAACGCAATACGTTCAAACCCGCAAGCTTTGCGGCGTCTTTGGTGGCCTGACGTTGCGCATCGTCGAAGTACGCGGGCACCGTAATGACCACGCCGTACAGCGGGCCGCCAAGGCTTTGCTCGGCACGCTCTTTCAGCGAACGAAGAATGTCTGCTGACACCTCCATCGGCGACATCGCGCCGTGCCGCGTGTTGATCTTCAGCGTACCTTTATTGGTAAATGCGCCATCGCCCGAGGCCGTGGTGAAGCTGTAGCGCGCACTGGCCTCATCACGCAGATCGGCCACGCTTCGGCCCATGAATCGCTTGACCGAGGTGATGGTGTTCAATGCGTCTTCACTGCGATGGGTGATGGCCTCTGCGCCAACGGTCACGACGCCCCGTTCGCCGTAATGCACCACCGACGGCAGCATGGTGACGCCGGCGGCATCCGGCAAACATTCCGGGACCGCGTTGCGAATACTCGCGACCAGCGAGTTGGTGGTACCCAGATCGATGCCCACTGCCAGGCGTCGCGTGTGGGGTTCGGGGCTCTCGTTGGGTTCAGAGATTTGTAAAAAAGCCATTTTTATTTCGTCACTCCCGCAAAGGCGAGAATTTACTAGGTTATCGAATGCGAAGCGTTATGCGTCGAGCTCCGCCAATGCCGAATCAACCTCTTCGCTGAGTTTTTGCATGAAGCGCATTTTCCGCGCCAGCGTGGTGGCCGAAGCATAGTGCGCGCCGCGATAGGCTGCATCAAAGGTGTGGCCAAGGGATGCGACCGTGCTGGCGATCTCAGTCGCCATCTCCGCAAGCCGATCTTCATCTTCCTTCAAACGCGCATCAGCCAGCGCTTCGCGCCAGTCGATTTGCTGCATCAGAAAGTCTGCCGGCATTGAGGTGTTTTTCTCATCAAGGCCGTTAACACCCACTAGCAACAGCAGATGCATTGCCCGACGCACCGGATCTTTAAGCGCGGTGTATGCCTCGTTGATGTCCACCGTGCGCGACATCGCAATGCGTTTGTCGGCATCGGTTGCATTAACAAAACGATCAGGATGAACGGCGGCTTGCAGCTCGCGGTAGCGGGCGGAGAGTGCGGTCACGTCCAGCGCGAACGTTGACGGCAGCTCAAATGTGGCGAAGTGATTCATACAACGGGCTCCGCCCGCACGTCGCTCGTCACCGAGACAAGCAGGTTAGCTGCGAGCGCAAGTTACGACTTAGACGGTAAAAGATTCACCGCATCCGCAACGTGCCTTCTCGTGCGGGTTGTTGAACTTGAAACCTTCGTTCAAACCTTCGCGCTGAAAATCGAGTTCCGTGCCGTCGAGCACAGCGTGACTTTTCGGGTCGATCAGCACTTTGGTGCCGTGGCTTTCGAACACCATATCTTCAGGCTGGGATTCGTCGGCGTATTCGAGCTTGTACGCGAGGCCGGAGCAGCCCGTAGTCTTCACGCCGAGACGAATGCCAATACCTTTGCCGCGTTTGGCAATGTACTTATCGATATGGTTAGCGGCGGCTTGGGTGAGAGTGACTGGCATTTTTTACTCCGTAAGATGGGCAGCTAACTGCCCACGCTAAATGTTTACGCGGCGATCGTTGCAGAAGCGGGGTGCTTCGCTTTGTAATCAAGCACGGCCGCCTTGATCGCGTCTTCGGCGAGGATCGAGCAGTGAATCTTCACTGGCGGCAGCGCAAGCTCTTCCGCGATTTGCGTGTTTTTCAAGTTCATCGCCTCATCAAGCGTTTTGCCCTTGACCCATTCGGTCACCAGTGAGCTTGATGCGATTGCCGAGCCGCAGCCATACGTTTTGAATTTGGCGTCTTCGATGATGCCATTGGCGCCAACTTTGATCTGCAATTTCATCACGTCGCCGCACGCGGGCGCGCCGACCATGCCGGTGCCGATGTCCGCTTCGTCTTTGCCAAACGCGCCGACGTTGCGGGGATTTTCGTAGTGGTCCACTACTTTTTCACTGTATGCCATTTTGTAACCTCTTACTTAACTATCTACGGCGTGAACACGGAGTGCCCACCCTACAAAAATCTCCGAAAACCGCGATCACGGAATGCGCTGCAAGGCGCTTGTCGCCGACGCGTACATAAGTACGCTGGGTGACAAGCAACGCAGCAGCGCGCCCGCGACATACGTAAATTCGGCGGTTTTCAGTGCGCTGCCCACTGAACCTGGGAAATGTCGATCCCATCCAAATGCATGTCCCACAACGGGCTCATCGCGCGCAATTTTTCGACGGTGCGTTTCATCGTTGCAATGGTGCTATCCACATCTTGCTCGGTGGTGAAACGTCCGACCGTCATGCGAATCGAGCTGTGCGCCAACTCATCACTACGCCCTAACGCACGCAACACGTACGACGGCTCGAGCGACGCACTGGTACAGGCCGAGCCCGAACTCACCGCAACTTCTTTTACGCCCATGATCAGGCTTTCGCCTTCGACGTAGTTGAAGCTGATGTTCAAGTTATGCGGCACGCGTTGTTCCATGTCGCCGTTAATGAACACTTCTGGAATGTCTTTCAAACCGTTATACAAGCGGTCGCGCAACATGCGAATGCGCTCGTTTTCGGTCGCCATTTCGAGCTTGGCAAGACGAAACGCTTCACCCATGCCGACAATTTGATGCGTGGCTAAGGTGCCCGAACGGAAGCCCCGTTCGTGGCCGCCACCGTGAATCTGTGCCTCTAGACGAATGCGTGGCTTCTTACGCACATACAGCGCGCCCATACCTTTTGGGCCGTAAGATTTATGCGCTGAAAAACTCATTAAATCGACCTTTAAATCGGCCAGATCAATCACCACTTTGCCAGTGGCCTGCGCTGCATCGACGTGCAGAATAATGCCTTTAGCGCGCGTAATTTCGCCGATTTCTTTGATCGGTTGAATCACGCCGATTTCGTTGTTCACCATCATGATCGATACCAGAATGGTGTCTGGGCGCAATGCAGCTTTGAACACATTCATGTCGATCAGGCCGTTTTCCATCACGTCCAGATAGGTCACTTCGAAACCGTGACGCTCTAGCTCGCGCATCGTATCGAGCGTGGCTTTATGCTCGGTTTTCACCGTGATCAGGTGGCGGCCTTTGTCTTTGTAGAACTGTGCCGCGCCCTTGACCGCCAGATTGATCGACTCGGTTGCACCACTCGTCCACACGATCTCTTTGGCATCGCAATTGACCAGGTCGGCAACCTGCTCCCGCGCCTCTTCAACTGCTGCTTCGCTTTCCCAGCCGTACGCATGCGAGCGCGACGCCGGGTTGCCGAAATGCTCGGTGAGGAAGGGAATCATTTTCGCTGCAACACGCGGGTCAACCGGCGTTGTTGAACTGTAATCCATGTAGATTGGAAGGCTCATTTACTACTGCACTCTTTGAAAAATCTATTCTGAAATTAACGGCGGTCAGGCTGCGACTGGCAGCGGGGCCGAAGGTTTGCGGTGATCTTTCACCACATGAATGGACGGCGAGCGACGCACTTTGGCATCCTCAACCAGCGACTGCAAACTCACGCCCTGAAGGTAGGTGAAGATGTGCGCGTTGAGGCTCGCCCAGAGGTGATGCGTCAAGCAAATACTATCGTCGTAACAATTTTTTTCGCCACCGCAACTGGTGGTGTCGATGGGCTCATCGACCGCCAAAATAATGTCTGACACGCTGATGGTGCCGGGTGCTTTGGCCAAGTTGTAGCCGCCGCCCGGACCGCGCACGCTGTCCACCAAACCGTGCCGACGCAACTTTCCGAAAAGCTGCTCAAGGTAGGAGAGGGAAATTTTTTGCCGCCCCGAAATCTCCGCCAGCGTGACCGGCTCGCCATGATTAAACAGCGCCACATCAATCATGGCGGTAACAGCAAAGCGACCTTTAGTAGTGAGTTTCATGTTTTTTCGCACTCTGTTTACCGTGTGCGCGTCACCAACGTGAAACGCGCTTTCGGTTACGACCAACCCTTCAACCGACTATCTGGAAAGGTTGGGGCTTTGTCTTTCAAAACAACCTCAAAACCGCTTGAAATGTCTGGTTGCAGACTGTTTCGATACAGCGAATATTAAGATACCCGAGTAAATTAGTCAAGCTAAAGCCCGAGTCATTCACTAGGATATTGAAATTAGGTCGGTGCGCGCAGAAACTACCCCTTAACTTGCGCCCACGTGGCCTCGCCGCGCAGCGCAAACAGCGTTTGTTGCCAACGCAACGGTCAATTCGTCGCCCCGGTCAAGGCGCATTTTCGTAGCTAGCTACCTGACCCTAGTTAATGGCGGTGCCCATGATGAGCATCCGGCACATGCGGGTGAGCGTGCCGGGTCGGGGCGTGCGTATGTGGATGGCTATGTTCAGCGTCAGCCAATTCAGCATGAACATGCTCGTGATGACCATCGTCGTGCCGGTGCGCATGCTCGTGGTGCACAGCTTCATGCAAATGCTCATGATGGTGCGATTCCGCAAGGTGAAACATCACGCCCACCAGCATAAGCCCGCCGCCTGCGAGCATCGCTGCCGACACGGAACGGTCGCCCAAGATAAAGGCAACCAGCGCACCAATAAACGGTGCTAGCGCGAACACGGAGCCCGTTCGTGCGGCACCAAACGCCCGCTGCGCCAGCAGATAAAAACGCAGACTCAAACCGTAACCGGTCGCACCCACCAGAAACAGCGCCAGTGCTGCTGACCATGACGGCGTGGGCTCGCCAAGAAGTTGGCCGATTACGCCGGTAGCGCTTGCGCCAAGCGCGGCTTTGATCATCACAACCTGACCCGGATCGCGTTCGGCGAGTGCGCGCGACAACGTATTGTCCATCCCCCATGCGGCGGTGGCCAGCAATACGGCAAGCGTGCCCCACAACTGCGCGTCTCCCATCGAGCCACGATCCAACACCAGCACAACGCCGCCCGCAAGCAACAAAAACATGGCCGCCCCTACCCTGCGATCCATTGTTTCGCCGTAAATCCGCCAAGCCAACACCGCAGTAAACAATGCCTCAAGCGTGAGCAACAGCGATGCACTGGTGCCACTGGTGCGCTGCAGCCCCCATGCCAAAGCTACAGGTCCAATGACCGCGCCGAACAGCGCCACGGCGGCAAGTCTTGCGTAATCGCCACGCACCACGCGAGCCTCATGTGCGGCACCGCGGCGTGACAACACACCAACCACCGCGGCACCCGCGTACAGCAACGCCGCAGTGCTGAACGCGCCCACTGCAACGCCAAATCGCTGCACCAGCGGCGTGCTGATGCCGAACAGTCCGGCCGCCACCAGCGCCAGCAATGCGCCGCGCAGCGCGGGCAGGGAGGGCGCACTCACCGCGCTAGCGCCATGGTTGGCTACGTCTTAGGGTGCACATGAGAATGACTTGCAAGACCGCCGTCGGCATCGGCTGTGCCCTCGTGGGTGTGCGCATGCAAATGTGTAAGCGGCTGTGGGTGCGGTGCTGCCGACGCTTCATCGAAATGATGCGCATGAGCGTGGGGATGACCGACCTGCACCGGCACCAGATTCACCTGACCGTGGCGCACGCCGCGCTCGGCAATTAAAAGCTGTGAAAAGCGCTTTACCGCTGCCGTCGGTCCGCGCAGAATCGCTGCCTCTAAGCAGTGATCATGATCGAGATGCACATGCATCGTCGACACGCTTAAGTCGTGATGCGCGTGATGTGCAGCGGTCATCCGCGCGGCCAGATCGCGTTGGTGATGGTTATAAACATAGCTGACGCAGGCGACACAGTGCGTGGCACTGTCGGAGGCGAGACGATCTGCCTCTAACGCGCCGCGCACTAGATCGCGAAACGCTTCAGAACGATTTTGATAGCCGCGCTGATCAAGCAACCGATCGAATTCGTCGGCCAGATCATCGTTGACAGAAATTGTGATTCGCCGCATGATTTGCAACCCCTTATTGCAATGCTAGCTGCAACCGTCGCGGCCCGGTTTCTACTTTGCGCCGCGCAAACGAAGCGCGTTGGCGATCACCGAGACCGAGCTTAAACTCATCGCCAGTGCGGCGATCATGGGTGACAACAGCCATCCGGTAAGCGGAAACAATAAACCGGCGGCGAGCGGCACACCCAGCGCGTTGTAGACAAAAGCGAATCCAAGATTTTGCTTCATGTTTGTGATCGTATCCTGGGAAATTTGTCGAGCCAGCGAGATACCGCGCAAGTCTCCTTTGACCAGCGTCACCTGCGCGCTGTTCATGGCCACATCGGTTCCGGTGCCCATCGCGATGCCGATGTCGGCCTTCGCCAGCGCGGGCGCATCGTTGATGCCATCACCTGCCATGGCGACCACCCGACCCGCTTTCTGAAAGCGCTCAACCAAGGCCAGTTTGTCAGCCGGTTTGACCTCACCGTAGACTTCATCGATGCCGAGCTTTTTCGCTACCGAATTGGCTGTAGTCAAACCGTCACCGGTGGCCATCACCACACGAATGCCACTGGCACGCAGTGTGGCCAGCGCTTCCATGGTGCTGGGCTTGACCGGATCAGACACCGCGATTATTCCGGCGAGCTTTTTCTCGACCGCCAAATACATCACGCTAGCGCCTTGTTGCCTCAAGGCTTCGGCCTGTTCCGAGACACTGTCGACAAGCACGCCAAGATCTTGCATCAATGCCGTGTTACCCAAGGCCATCTGTTGTTGATCGATCACGCCGCGCACGCCGATTCCGGTGCTTGACTCGAACTTATCGACTCGACTCAACGTGAGAGCTTGCGCATGCGCTGCGCGCACGATGGCGTCGGCAAGCGGGTGCTCGCTGCCTTGATCCAAGCTCGCCGCGAGCCGCAGTATCTCGGACTCGGTGTAACCGGCAACGGCGACGGCTCGATCAAACGTCGGCTTGCCCTCGGTCAGGGTTCCCGTTTTGTCGACGATCAGCGTGTCCACTTTGCGAAAATTCTCAATCGCTGCTGCATCACGAAACAGCACGCCTTGAGTGGCTGCGCGACCCGTCGCAACCATGATCGACATCGGTGTGGCGAGCCCCAGCGCACAGGGACAGGCGATGATCAGCACCGACACCGCAGCGATCAAGCCATACACCCAGCTAGGCTCTGGGCCCAACCAGCCCCAGACGAAAAAAGTGCTGATGGCGATGCCAACAACGGTCATAACAAAGTACGACGCAACCGCGTCCGCCATGCGTTGCATCGGTGCACGCGAACGCTGCGCCATGGCCACCATCTGCACAATCTGCGCAAGCACGGTTTGCGCGCCGACTCTTTCTGATTTGATGATCAGCGCACCCGATCCGTTCATGGTGGCGCCGATCACGCTATCACCCACGCGCTTGGTCACCGGGATCGGTTCACCGGTCAGCATCGATTCGTCTACCGGGCTTTCGCCGTCAGTCACCACACCATCCACCGGCAACTTTTCGCCGGGGCGGACGCGCAACTGGTCGCCGACATGAACGTGCGTAAGCGGAATGTCTTCTTCGGTTCCATCGCTATTGATGCGCCGCGCTGTTTTCGGTGCAAGCCCGAGTAGCGATTTGATTGCGGCGGAGGTTTGTGATCGCGCCTTGAGCTCAAGAATTTGACCGAGCAAGGTGAGCGAAATGATCACAGCAGCCGCCTCGAAATACACCGCGACCCGTCCCATCGACTGAAACGCTACGGGGAATGCTGTTGGCGCAATGGTTGCAACCACGCTGTAGAGAAACGCCGCACCGGTGCCGATGGCGATCAGCGTCCACATGTTGGGACTGCGATTGAAGATCGACTGCGCGCCGCGCGCGAAAAAAGGCCAACCGGCCCACAACACAATCGGCAGCGTCAGCAGCAACTCGATCCAGCTTTGCGTTGCCATAGCAAACCAGCCCAGCTGGTGGCCGAACATCGCCAACACGGTCACCACCACCGTGAGCGGTAGCGTCCACCAGAATCGCCGCTGAAAGTTCAGCAACTCCGGGTTGTCGTCCTCTTCAAGGCTTGGCATTTCGGGCTCGAGCGCCATGCCACACTTCGGACAGGTGCCCGGATGATCCTGACGTATCTCTGGATGCATAGGGCAGGTGTACATCGATGCAATCGAACCTGCAGGCGAAGCGACGGGAAGGGTGCGCGGTGCGACTTCGTTCGCAGCCAAATACTTGTCAGGGTCCGCCACGAACTTGCTTTGGCAACCTGCGCTGCAAAAGTAAAATATGTTGCCGCCATGCTGATGTTTATGCGCCGACTGTTCGGTCACCGCCATGCCGCATACGGGGTCTTTGAGCGCTGCGCTGGGCGTGGCCGTGGACAGCGTGTCGGGAGCGGATTTGCTGGCGCAGCAGCCGCCTTGTGGCGCAGCCGCCGGTGTCGGCGCTGGCAAAACTGAATTCGTGGCGACGTGATTCATGACGGCCTTTCGGGCGCAACGTAGGACGCATCGGCGGCTGGAGCGGCGCGGTCGTCGCGCCCGCCATTAAAAGCGTTTAAGAACAGCGCTGCCGCGCCGACGCATTTGTTAACACTCACTAACGCACGGCGCGCCATTGTTACTTCTGCGTCGCCAACCACTTGTCGAATTGACGAATTTCCCTGTTTTGCGCGGCGATGATTTGTTTCGCCATTTTTTTCATGACCGGCGATTTGCCGTGATCGATCTGCATTTGCGCCATGTCAACACCTTGCTGATGGTGCATCTTCATCATCATTGCAAAGTCTTTGTCGGTGTCGCCGGTCGTGGCCATTTTCTGCATGCCATCCATTCCAGCCATCATGGATTTCTTCATGCCGTCGGACCCCATCATCGCCTGGTGCGCGTCCGGTTGTGCCGTGGTGGCTATTGGCATGGCCATCATGGCCGGCTGCGCCTGCGCCGTATTCATGACAGCGAAGGCGGTGACTGCAGCAAAGCCAACAGCTCGCGTTAACGGGAGAAATACGTATTTCATGGCGTGCTTTCGTTAGGTTTTGATCCGCTGAGTGTTGGCCCAGCCCATCATGATCCCTGTAGGAGATCAGCCCGAAGCCGCGTGAGGCGCGAGCGTGCCTGCGCACGCACGGCATCGACACGCTTTTATTTAGCTGTAACCATTTCAGTTACGACGTAGGAACCGCCTTCCTGAATGATCTTTACTTTCACTTTGTCGCCAACCTGAGCGTTATCGAGCAGCGTGCCGTCTTTTACTTTGAACACCATGGTCATGCCCGGCATGTCGAGACTTTTAATCGCCTCGTGCTTAAGTGTGATTTTTTTCGAATCTTTGTCGATCTTGCGTATTTCGGCATGGGTCAGGTCGGCGTCGGCACTAGACATCAACTTGGTCGGATCGGTTTTCCCGTGGTGGTCGTGACTTTTCACCGCTTCGGATTGAGCAACGCTTGATAGCGTGGCGACCGCAACGATTGCGAAGGCAGTGGTGAGTGTTTTGATCAGGTTCATAAATTACTTTCGGATGGAGTTAAATTGATATTAGGAGTGCCGTCGGTTAATGCTTTTGCGCATGCCCGTCACTTTTGGTGACCTTGATCTTGCCGACCATGCCGGCCTGATAATGGCCCGCGATCAGGCACGCAAAATCGAAGTCGCCCGCCTTGTTAAAGTGCCATACGATTTCGCCTGACTTGCCGGCGGGAACATGCGCCATGTACGGTTCGTCGTGCTCCATATTCGGAAACTTAAGCATTAGCGCGGCATGCTCCTCGAGTTCTTTTTTCGTGCCTATGACCAGCTCGTGGAGCTGTTTGCCGTCGTTTTTCATCACCAGCTTTACGGTGTCACCCTGCTTGACTTCAATCAACGCCGGATTGAAACGCATGTTGTCGGTCATCGACAACGCGATGGTGCGTTTCACTGACTTGGGGTCGCCCGCGATACCCCATTCTTTTTGCTCTTTTTTGACGGTGACCGTCTTTTTGGCATGCTCATCGCCGTGCGCTCGCACAAGCGTTGATGTCGCCAGTGAAAACAGTACGGCGCCAATAATTATGGTGTGTTTTTTCATGACAGTTCCTTTCGTTAAGCGCTTCATAAACGCGAACATCACACTAATGGTTTCCATGCCCAGTAGGTTTACGAACCTGCACCTCAACTTGTTTGATCGGCATGCGCTCCACTGGCATTGCGCCCTTACCTTCCGCTTTAAAACGCGCTGGATCAGGCAGCGATCCCGTCCACTCAAAGGCCACCTCACCGGGCGGATGCTTATACCAACCGGGATCAGAGTAGTCGCCCGGTTTTTGTTCTTTGCGCACTTTCAGCATGCTGAACATGCCGCCCATACCGACTGACCCGAACGGTCCGGTGCCGGTCATCATTTGCGCGGTGTTATCCGGCAGCGGCATTTCCATTTCGGTCATGTCGTGCATTCCGCGCTCGGCCATCACCATGTATTCTGGGATCAGGTTGGTAATTTTTTTCGCCACACCGCGATGATCCACTCCAATCATCGTGGGTACGTTGTGCCCCATCGCGTTCATGGTGTGATGACTCTTGTGACAATGAAACGCCCAGTCGCCCGGCTCATCGGCCAGAAAATCAATTTGCCGCATTTGCCCGACTGCAACGTCGGTCGTAATCTCCGGCCAGCGGGCCGACTTGGGCGTCGGCCCACCATCGGTGCCGGTGATCAAAAACTCGTGCCCGTGCAAATGAATCGGGTGGTTGGTCATGGTCAGATTGCCGATACGAATGCGCACCTTGTCATTGAGCCGAACGTTGAGTGAATCGATACCCGGAAACACCCGGCTGTTCCACGTCCACAAATTGAAGTCGACCATGGTCATGATCTTTGGCGTGTAGGCACCGGGATCAATGTCATACGAGTTGAGCAGGAACACGAAGTCGCGATCCACCTCGTCAATCAACGGATGTTTTTCCTTTGGATGGGTGACCCAGAAGCCCATCATTCCCATTGCCATTTGCACCATTTCGTCGGCGTGGGGGTGGTACATAAACGTGCCCGGACGCCGCGCGACAAACTCGTAAACGAAAGTTTTTCCGGGCTCGATACCCGGCTGATTGAGCCCGGTGACGCCGTCCATACCGTTCGGTAAACGCTGTCCGTGCCAATGCACGCTGGTCACCTCGCCCAGCTTATTGGTGACAAAAATACGCACCCGATCACCCTCTACCACCTCAATAGTTGGGCCTGGACTTTGTCCGTTATAGCCCCACAAATGCGCCTTAAAGCCTTCGCACATTTCGCGCACGACGGGCTCGGCGACCAGATGGAATTCTTTGACGCCGTTGTTCATGCGCCACGGCAACGTCCAGCCATTCAACGTCACCACCGGGTTATACGGACGGCCTGTATTTGGCACTAGCGGCGGCATGGTGTTCGGCTTTGTTTGCACCACCGGTTCCGGCAATGCGGCCATGGCCACCCGACTGACCGAGGCGGCTGCCACTGCGCCACCGGCAATGCTTGCGATGCCGGCTGAGCGTAGAAAATCTCGACGCGAACTCATAAAAAAATCCTTGAGGTTTGAGGTACCGACAGAAAGTAGCGCGGGGTTCGGTTAGTGCGCTGCATCGCCGCCGCTTCCCGCCGCTGGCGCAACGCCCACGCTCTGCGTCAGCATCGGCTTACCCATAATCGATGACTGCAATGCCGCATCTGCCATCCAGAATTGCTGCTGCGCGTTGATCGCTGCAATCACGCTCGCAATCTGGTCTCGCGAATCGGCGAGCAACTCGAAAACACCGATGATCATGCCGTTGTAGCGAAGCACGTTTTCGTCTGCAATCAGCTTGCGTAGCGGGACGATTTCGTCGCGGTAATGCCTAGCGATGTCATAGCTGGTTCGATACGCCGAATAGCTCTCGCGCAAATTGGAACCCGCAGCACGCGTGCTGGCCTCTAAGCGATTGCCTGAAGCGAGCATTTGCGCGCTCATGGCATCACGTTGCAACCCGCCCCAGTCAAATATCGGCAGCTTCACCGCCACCTCAAATCCACGCGCGTTAGTCCGATGGCCGTCAGCGCGCTCGATAGCCGTGTTGCGAATCACGCTCAACTCAATGTCGGTGAAGCTGGTGATCGCATTGAGGCCTTGCGCCACGGCGGTCGCATTGAGCGCTGCCCGCGCCATCTTTATGTCGAGCCGTCCGCGACTGGCGGCATAACTGACGTCCTCGCCAGTCCGGGCATTGACAGGAATATCCGGCAGCCGCTCGGGCAATTGCAACCGTGGCACCTGCGCCTCGGTCAGGCCCAGCAAACGAACCAGCGCTTCGCGACTTGCCGTTGCAGCATGTGACGCGTTGGCCAACTGCGCGGCCGCATCAGCGTAGAACGCCTGTTGCCGTGCTCGTTGCAACTTGTTGAAGTTACCCACCGCCAGCATGCGTCGCGCCAGCTCGGCACTGGCTTCGGCGGAATCACTGACCTGCTGCGCATAGGTTAACGACTGCTTGGCTGCAAGTGCTGCCACCCACGCTTTGCGCACTTGGGTCACGCTTTCAACGACGTCGGTTGTCAACTGCAACTGCACCTGCTCGGCCTTCGCGTTGGCCATTCGAAAGCGCTGTGGCAACGTCAAAACGTCAAGCAATCCGAACGCAAGCATGCGACCGATGTCTATTTCGCTCGGCGTTCGCAATCGCTCCAAAGTGAGTATCGGATTTGGTAGACGCCCGAACTGTGCTGCGCCTGCCGCGTCGGCCCAACTTTGCGCCAATAGCGCCTGCATAGCGGGACTGTTGATCAGCGCCAGATGCACGGCGGCGTCCTGAGTCAGCGGCTTCGCCAGCACCGCGTTTGCGCTGTCTTGCAGCTTAGCGCGATCGGCATCAGACTGGGCGAAGCTGAGCTTGCCCCCGGTGAGATCACCCGCCTCCTGGTTGGTGCGAGCGACCGACTGATTAATGTCCACGGTAGCGCAACCCGCCAACAGCAACATGCCCACAGCGGTCAGCGCAATTATCAATTGCTTAGGCTTAAAGCCGCCACGTGAAAGTCCATGCGCAGACGCCGGATGGCTGGTCATGGTTTGGCTCCGTGACCCGCGTGTGGATTCGGTGCTGCGGGTATTGCAGGCGTTAGGGGGGGCGTTTGTGCGGGCGTCGTTGTGGCATCAGGCGCTTGCGATTCTTTTAAGTAGCTGCGCCAACCGCCGACCTTCATGACCGTGTCGTTGGCCTCACGCCACGACCCGAGCTTTTGATCGGTCATGGACTTGTAGCGCGAAAGCGTTGATTCAAACGCGAGTGGTGCATCAGTCGGGGTCGCCATGCTGCCGGCGACGGCGTTAGCAGCAAGTGGCGACGCAGGTGAATGACCGTGCACGACTTGTGCGTGGCTCGCGTAAGCCGTAAACAGCAAAGTTACGGCCAGAAGCGCGCCGGTGCGCCGGCCACCTGCTGGGTGGGAAAAAATTTGCAGCATAAATACTCTTAAACAACACCATCCCGTGAGCGATGAGGGTGGTGTACAGTGGTAAGGCACGCTGCAAGCGCAGCGTGAACGAGCCGGTAAGCCCGGCGTGACGTGGTCACGACGGGATACGTTGTGGTCAGGCTCGTGGCGGTCGGTCTAGACCACTCGCGACGTTGCGTACGCGAGGAACAGTGAACTCAAGAAAGGACGTCGATTCAGACTTGGGAATGTCAGCAATCACAATTTCTGTGGGCAAAACAGCACTGCCCAAGTGGCATCCGGCACAGGCCGCGCACTTGACGCGACTGCTATCGCCTTTCGAACTATCGCTCGATTCAGAGTCATGAAGGGCAGCGTCATGTTGCGCGTTGCTGTCATGTTTGTGAATTGTCCCGCCGGTCGTCGATGAACCAGAATGATGTTCGGCGTGGGCGCCCCCCTTAGCCTTGGCCATGGCCATGGCAGAAGCCGCGACCACGACCTGCGTGGCCGACAACAATGCCTTAACCTGATGGCACGCTCCAAAGGACACCACAGCCATGGCTTGCGTACTGAGCGTAAGGCTCAGAAGCAACAACGCGAAGCGGCGAAATCGAAGGAAGTAGGTCATAGTTTCTAAGCAAAAGTCTACTTCAGACTGACTAATCCCAACGAAGTTCACAACACAGCGCGAGTAAGCCGCATAGAAACACCCTGCGCTCGCGCCGCACCGTCCTCCGCCGCCATTGCGCGAACCGCAGTTCGGAAGGGCTGCTCGTGCAACGCGGTGGATTGCATGCAACCGTTCGCCCTGAGCCTGTCGAAGGGTTTGACGAAATGACCTATCAGACCACTACAAGCCTTGCTTTCAGACCCTTCGCTGCGCTCAGGGCGAGCGGACATTTCAGCGTGACGGTAGGGAGGGCACTCCGTGCCCACCGTCACTTCGCACAAAAAGTGGCATCGTTTGCCGACGTCTAGTGGGCACGGGGTGCCCGCCCTGCACAACGCGTCACGCCCAGCAAATCGGGAATAAAAAAAGCCCGCCGAAGCGGGCTTTCTACAACGCGAGTCGCGCTATGCGAACGATGCCATCAAAGGCAACTTACGTACTCGCTTACCGGTCAACGTCGCCACCGCATTGGCAATCGCTGGCATGACGAGTGGCACGCCGACTTCACC
>JACMNN010000070.1 GCA_014378555.1 Burkholderiales bacterium
AGTAATCGACCAATTCGGTCTTGGACGTTTTGCCTTCTTGAGTGGTTAGATAAGCTTTGAATGTGGACATAACGGTGGCTCCTTAGTGCTGCCTTGCAATATTACGTGACCGTGTCGAGTTGACGTTTAGCCCAGAAATTTCGATGGGCTTTTCGCTGATCGAAAAATTACAAAAGCAGGCCAGCCTCCGCGCTCTGCGTTTCACACGACTAAGCCGCCGCCTCATAAGCAATGTGACCCGCGGTGATCGTTGCGCGCACCACGCCCGGCAATTCGTAGCCAAGAAACGGTGAGTTTTTGCCTGCGCTTTTGAAACTGGCTTTAGTAACAAGGCGGTAAGCACCGGGATCAAATACGCAAAAGTCAGCAACCGCATCCACCGCGACGCGTCCAGCGGGCAGTCCCGCTGCGCTCGCCGCATGGTGAGTGATGAGCCCTAGCGCCTCGATCATCGGTAGCTTTGCAGATTCAGCGAAACGCAGCGTGAGCGACAACAGCGTTTCCAGTCCTGACGCGCCAGGAGCCGCTTCGCCAAACGGCAATTGCTTGGTGTCTTCAGGGCGCGGCGTGTGGTCAGAAACGATGGCATTAATGGTTCCGTCGATCACGCCAGCGCGCAGCGCGTCGCGATCACGCGCGGTACGCAGCGGCGGCGACAGACGATAGTTAGAGTCGAAATGACCAATGTCGAGATCGATCAGGTGCAGATGGTTAATCGCCACATCGGCGGTGACTTTGATGGCGTTGAGTTTGGCGGCACGAATCATCGCCACGCCTTCAGTGGTCGAAACGCGGCAGACATGCAAGTGAACACCGGTGACTCGGGCGAGTTCGAGATGGGTGGCAAGCGCGACGATTTCCGCGCTAGACGGAATACCGACCAATCCCAACCGCGATGCCACTTCGCCTTCGTGCGCCACGCCATTGTTGGCCAAATGGATGTCTTGCGGTTGCAACCAAACCGAGAAATCAAACGTCGCAGCGTATTGCATTGCCCGCAGCAACACCTGCGTGTCGGCCACGCCGCGGTCCGCCTGCGCGAAACCAATGCAGCCGGCCAGCGAGAGTTTGCAAAGCTCGGCGAGCTGCACGCCCGCGAGCGCTTTGGTCAACGCACCCAGGGGATGCAAGTGGGTTGAGTGAAACGATTGCGCACGCAGCCGCAACATATCAACCAGCCCCGGTTCATCAAGCACCGGGTCAGTGTCTGGTGAACAGACCATACTGGTCACGCCGCCCGCAGCAGCGGCCGCGATTTCGGTGGTCAGCGTGCCGCGCTTTACATGCACCGCAAGATCAACCAAACCGGGCGCAACGACGCAGCCGTCAGCGTTAATATCGCGCGCACTGCGCCAGTCGGCGGGCGGCTCCCCTATCGCGACGATTTTGCCTGCTGCGATGAACACATCGGCGACCGCATCAAATTTTGACGCCGGGTCGATCACGCGACCTTTGCGAATAGCAATTTTCATCGTGCTGTTCTCATCTTGTGGCACCAGCCAAGATCGCCATCACCGCCATGCGCACCGCTATGCCGTACGTCACTTGCGGCAGGATCACTGACTGATTGCCATCGGCCACCGCAGAATCAATCTCTACACCGCGATTCATCGGGCCGGGATGTAGCACGATGGCATCTGGTTTGGCCAGCGCGAGCTTCTGTGGCGTCAATCCATAGCGTGAAAAATATTCGCTGGCAGAGGGCAACAACGCACCCGCCATGCGCTCGTTTTGCAAGCGCAGCATGGTCACCACGTCGACGCCTTTGAGCCCCTCTTCCAGCGAGGTGAAAACACGCACGCCGAGGCGCTCAATGTCTGCCGGCAGCAGCGTACGCGGCCCGATCACCCGCACCTCGGGCACGCCGAGCGTCGTCAGCGCGTGAATTTGCGACCGCGCCACGCGCGAATGCAGCACGTCGCCGACGATGGCCACGGTAAGCCGGGTGAAATCTTTTTTGTAGCGACGAATGGTGAATACGTCGAGCAGCCCCTGCGTTGGATGTTCATGGCGACCATCGCCCGCGTTCACCACATGCACGTGCGGCGCAGCATGCTGAGCAATCAAATAAGGGGCGCCGCTTTCGTTGTGGCGCACCACGAACATGTCGGCATGCATCGCTGTCAAGTTGGCGATGGTGTCGAGAATGGTTTCGCCTTTGTTGGTGCTTGAACGGCCAACATCCAAGCTCACCACGTCCGCCGACAACCGCTTCGCTGCAATCTCGAAGGTGGTGCGGGTGCGTGTTGAATTCTCGAAGAAAATATTGAAGATCGATTTGCCGCGCAGAAGCGGCACCACTTTGACTTCGCGTTCGTTGATACCAACGAAGCTTTCCGCCGTGTCGAGAATGCGCTCAATAATGCGTTTCGGCAACCCTTCGATGGCGAGCAGGTGATGCAGATCGCCATTGTCGTTAAGCTGCAAATTTTTCTTCGACAGCATCAGCGTGCCGCCCACGGTTCAGTTGTCAACGCGAATTTCCCATCATCATTTTTACTTAGCGCCAACATCAAGTCAGTCGCCACAATCAGCGGCACGCCAACGTAGTCCGCCGCAATCGGCAACTCACGGCCACCCCGATCCACCAATACCGCGAGCTGCACCGACGCCGGACGGCCGTAGTCAAACAGCGTGTTTACCGCCGCACGAATCGAGCGCCCGGTGAACAGCACATCATCAACAATCACGATGTGTGCGCCCTCCACCGAAAACGGAATATGCGTGCTTCGCACGTTGCTTTTAAGGCCGTTGGTTGCGAGATCATCACGATAGAACGACACGTCGATGTAGCCCACTTGGTGGTCACCATCAAGCTCTGCCTTGAGTCGATCCGCGAGCCACGCGCCTCCAGAAAAAACGCCCACCAGTTTCGCGTCAAACGCAATACTCGATGCCAGTTGCGCCTTCAAATCAGCGAACAGCGCCTCTGCGTCAGGTAGCGTGTTGTCCATTGTGCTCAATCAGCCGCCGTGCTCTCTGGGCCGCTGACGATCATCGGGCCCTCAACAAAAAAACGGCGCAAAATCTGCGCCGCCGCTTCGGCGTCAATCGCCTGTTTTTTTCGCTGTCCGGTCAGCTTACTGCCCGACAAAGCCCGCGCGGCATCCACGCTGGTGTAGCGTTCGTCCACCAAATAGGCAGGCAATGCGAAGCGTCCCGTAAGTTGCCGCGCAAACTTTTCGCAGCGTGCCGTCATTGCATGCGCCTTGCCGTCCGGATGCGCCGGTCGACCGACAACAAACGCGCTCGGCGTCCAGTCTTTGACCAGCACTGCAATCGCGGCGAAACGCCCTTCGTCATTGGTGGCATCGATGGCCATGAGCGGATTTGCGGTCTCGGTCAAGTCGTTGCCGATGGCCACGCCAATCCTGCGTTCGCCAAAGTCAAACGCAATAAACGTGCTGCTCTTCATGCGTGGCCCGCAGCATGTGAAAGCGCAAATTTCGATATGCCCAGCCGCTTGATCGCCGCATCGAACAAGCCCTCGGCGGGCGTGGCGAACAGCAACTCTGCATCGGCCTGCACCGTCAACCACGCGTTGGCAGCGATCTCT
The DNA here is from genome assembly GCA_014378555.1 of Burkholderiales bacterium. Taxonomy (GTDB): domain Bacteria; phylum Pseudomonadota; class Gammaproteobacteria; order Burkholderiales; family Casimicrobiaceae; genus Casimicrobium. The sequence goes on from JACMNN010000070.1 coordinate 3,557, forward strand.
TGCTCAAGCTGGCCCGCGCTCCAACCAGCATAGCCGAGCGTAAGCAGCCATTCAGTCGGGCCGTTGCCGTTGGCCACAGCCTGCAGTATGTCTTTGGACGTAGTTAGCGACAGCTCATCGCTCACCGAAATGGATGACGTCCAAGTGCCGTGCGAACGGTGCAGCACAAAGCCATGCTCCAAGCTCACCGGCCCACCAAAATGCACCTTGCGTTGCGACAGCGCTTGGTCTGAAACGGCGATCTCGATTTGCTCAAACAGCGTCTCCATGGTCAGCAACGTCGGGCGATTAACCACCACGCCGAGCGCGCCATCTTCGTTGTGTTCGCACAAATAGGTCACCGTCCCCTTGAAGTTGGGGTCCACCATGGCGGGCATGGCGATCAAAAAGTGGCCTGCGAGGCAACTGCTGTCCATATCAGACAATTCTACGTGGGCGGCAAGCCGCGCATAAGTCGCCACGACGCTGGCAAAATAACAGCCATGAAGTACCCCGTCGCTCTGTTCTGGTTCCGTCGCGATTTACGAGCTTTTGATAACGCTGCATTGCATGCCGCACTCACCGAGTCCGAATGCGTGCACTGTGTGTTCGTGTTCGACCGTGAAATCCTTGACGCGCTCGAAGACAAAGTTGATCGTCGCGTTGAGTTCATCTGGGACTCGGTGGTGGAACTGCGTGCCACGCTCGCCGCCATGGGCGGCACGCTGCACGTCATTTATGGTCGAGCACGCGACGCTATTCCGGAGCTCGCCGAGGCGCTTGATGTCGATGCGCTGTTCACTAACCATGACTACGAACCGCAGGCGGTTGCCCGCGATGCGCACGTTGCGGCCAAGCTAAAGCTGAAAGGCATCACGTTTGCGACGCGCAAAGATCATGTGATTTTTGAGAAGGACGAAGTGCTGACCGGCGCAGGTAAGTTTTTCTCGGTGTTTACGCCCTATAAAAATGCGTGGCTCAAGCGGATCGAAGCGTCCTATGTGCAGGCCTACCCAATCGAGGCGCACAAAGCAATGTTTGGTTCCCTCTCCTCGGGGGTGAGGGACGCCGCACACGATCAAAGCGTGCGATACACGACCGATATGCCCTCGCTAGAAACAATGGGCTTCAAACCCACCAACTTAAAAACCCTCAATCTCCCCGCCGGCGCCTCAGGTGGCGAAGCATTATTTAGCGAATTTCTCGAACGCATTAACCGCTACGCTGACACCCGGAACTTTCCCGCCGTCAAAGGACCGTCGTATTTGTCAACGCACTTACGTTTCGGTACGGTGTCCATTCGCGGCCTTGTTGCGGCAGCTTGGCAGCGTTGGCAAGAGGGCTCACGCGGCGCCGAGGTGTGGCTGTCGGAGCTGATCTGGAGGGACTTCTACTTGCACATCCTGCATCACAATCCGCGCGTGGTCGAGGGCGCGTTTAAGCCGGAATACAACGCCATTCGCTGGAGTAACGATCCCGAGCGATTCGCCGCATGGTGCGAGGGGCGTACTGGCTATCCGCTGGTGGATGCCGCCATGCGTCAACTGAACCAGACCGGCTACATGCACAACCGATTGCGCATGGTGAGCGCGAGTTTTTTGACCAAAGACTTGCTGATTGACTGGCGCTGGGGCGAGCAGTATTTCGCGCAAAAACTCAACGACTTTGACCTTTCAGCCAACAACGGTGGCTGGCAATGGGCCGCCTCCACCGGTTGCGACGCACAACCGTATTTCCGCATCTTCAACCCGATTACTCAGAGCCGCAATTTCGATGAAAACGGCGCGTTCATTCGCAAATATGTGCCCGAAATTGCCAAGCTCTCCGACAAAGATATTCACGCGCCATGGTTAACCTCGCCGGTGGAACGTCGCGCGTACGATTTTGTGCCCGGACGTGACTACCCATTGCCCGTCATCGATCATGGCGAAGCGCGTGCTGCGACCTTGGCGGAGTACAAACGAGCGTTGCCGAAGCGCGCCGTAGACATTGACCATTGACTCCACCGCAAACCCGAGTGCGCCCACCTCGCGCTATGATGCGTCGCAATAACTTCTAGAAAATTCGAATGAAAACTCTGCTCAATCGTGTGGTGCTGGTCACCGGCTCTACCAGCGGTATTGGCCTTGCGATGGCGCGCCGCTTTGCACTGGCGGGCGCTGAAGTGGTGATGAACGGATTTGGCGATCCGGCCGAAATTGATCGTCTGCGCGAAGAAATTGCCGAGGCCTCGAAAACGCGGGTGCACTACATTCCGGCCGACCTGTCGAAAGCGTCTGACGCGCAGATGCTGGTCAAGCAAGCCATTGCCATTTGTGGCCGTATTGATGTGTTGGTCAACAACGCCGGCATTCAGCACGTATCGCCCATTCAAGACTTTCCCGATGACAAATGGGACGCCGTTATTGCCATCAATTTATCGAGCGCATTTCACACCAGCAAAGTCGCGCTCGCCGACATGCAAACACGCGGTTGGGGCCGCATCATTAACGTCGCATCAGCCCACGGCTTAGTCGGTTCGCCGAACAAGAGCGCCTACGTTGCGGCCAAGCACGGCATCATCGGCCTCACCAAAGTCACCGCGCTAGAGAACGCGAAAACGCTGATCACCTGCAACGCCATCTGCCCCGGCTGGGTCGACACGCCGCTGGTGCGCAAGCAGATCGAGGCACGCGCCGCTAAAGAGGGCATTTCAGTAGACGCTGCAACCGTCGCGCTGGTCGGCGAAAAGCAACCCAGCGAGCGCTTCGTCACGCCAGAACATCTGGCCGAATTGGCGCTATTTTTGACCACAGACGCGGGCGGCTCGATCACGGGTTCAGCCTACACGATGGATGGTGGTTGGACAGCACAGTGATTGGTCCCCTCTCGCGCAGCAGGCAACAAGGCCGTTTCGGAATACCCTCTCGCGCAGGCGGGAGAGGGTTGGGGTGAGGGTGGTGACGGCAGTAACAGCGTACTCAACATGACCCGTCTCGTCATCGACACCAACGTCCTAGTTTCGGCGCTGATTTTCAAAGACTCACGCCACCTGCCGCTGCGCGAAGCGTGGCAGCAAAAGCGCATCACGCCGCTCATGTCCATTGCCACCTACCGCGAGTTGAAGCACGTACTCGGGTATCCGATGTTCAAGCTTGAAGACCATCAAATCACGGAAGCCGTTGCGCTGATCGGCCCGTACATCGAATGGGTCGCGATAGACGCAGACCGCGCCGCCACGCTACCCAAATGCAGCGACCGCGACGACCAAAAATTCCTCCAAGTCGCAATGTGCGGAGGCGCAGCAGCGCTACTGAGTTACGACCGTGCGCTGTTGAAAATGAAGCGGGGATTACCGTTTCCGGTGCTTAAACCCGAGGTTTGGACGGCTACAGCTTTCGGCTGATTCCTCCCGTTCGCCCTGAGGGCAGCGAAGGGTCTGATGAAGTGAGACGGTTCGTTCCCTGCTCCCCGTTCGCCGGTCACCGTTCGCCCTGAGCGCAGCGAAGGGTCTGACGCACTGAGGAAGTTCGTTTGCCACCGACCGCTGATGCCGCGGGGCAGTCACTTTCTTTTGCTTCGCCAAAAGCAAGTAACCAAAGAAAAGGCGACCCCGACGATTGGCCTATTCCTGCGATGCTCAGAAAAAAGCGGAACAGCCCGAACTCGCTACGCTCAAACAGCGGGCCGTTCTTATCGCTTTTTTCTTCCGCTTCTCGGGGCCAATCAACGGGGACCCGTCGAACCGATCCTTGATCGCTTCGCGATGGGGCCACCGCTGCTTCAATGCATCCATTCGAACCGCGTCGGCGCACCGAGCTATCCACGCAGAAACGGTATAAAACGATGTTGTGTAAATCAGTGGCGTACAAAATCACCATGCGGACCATCAACGTCACGCGTAAAAATTTTTCTGTTTTAAGCGAGCACGCAACACGTTGGTCATCATGGTGAAGTTGATGGCGATTGTGGTTCTTTTAACGACATTGACAGGCTGCTTTCCATACGCCACGAGTTATGTTCACCTCGACGCGCCCGGCATTACGCACGACGCTGGCTGCGCGGGCCCACCAGTGCTTGCAACGTTTGAAGCGAAAGGCGCTCGCTTCGCCGTCACGTTGGAGCCACGCTGGACGTCTGGTTCGAGCGCTGGCTTTTTAAGGGTGCGAGCGCCACAGGAGATGGATGTTTCCATCCCCGACGCAATTGGGTACCTCACGCCCAACGAGCTGGCGCCAATCCGCTTCGAACTGAGGCGCGTTGAGCCGTGGGAAGAACGTTTTGGTCGCCAAATTCTGAAGCGCCAAGGAGTACTTGAGCACAGGTTCGAGTTCTCTACTTTGCCGCCAATCGCCTTCTCGGGAACCTTGCAGCTTCCAACGATATATCTGGACGGACTAGCGGTAGATTCACCGTCATTCAAGTTTGATCGGCGTTCGTATGCGGGTATCGCGCCGTTGAACTGCTAGGACTTACAACGCGCCACGACTAACAAC
>JACMNN010000071.1 GCA_014378555.1 Burkholderiales bacterium
AGGCGCTGACCGCTCATGCCGTACGGGTGGCCGACGGCAATCGCGCCGCCGTTGACGTTCAATTTGTCCATCGGAATGCCCAGCGTGTCGGCGCAGTACAGTACCTGCACAGCGAAGGCTTCATTGAGTTCCCACAGGTCAATGTCCTTGACCGTCAGGCCGAGGCGTTTGAGCAGTTTTGGCACGGCGAATACGGGGCCGATACCCATTTCGTCTGGGTTGCAACCGGCGACCGCAAAGCCACGGAAGATGCCCATTGGCTTGATGCCGCGTTGCTCTGCGAGCTTCGCATTCATAACCACACAGGCGCCCGCGCCATCGCTGAATTGCGAGGCGTTGCCTGCGCTCACCGAGCCGCCCGGCATGACGGTGCGGATGCCGGCAACCGCTTCATACGTGGTGCCGTCGCGTAGGCCTTCGTCTTTCGAAACGGTAACCTGTTTGGTGGTCATGCCGGTCCTTGGATCGGCCACGCCTGCGGTCACCGTGATCGGCACGATTTCGTCGTCAAACTTGCCTGCGTCGCGCGCTGCGCACGCTCGTTGCTGGCTTTCAGCGCCGAAGCGATCCATGCGCTCTTTGCTCATGTTGTAGCGCTTGGCGACGGTCTCGGCCGTCTGCATCATGTTCCAGTAGATAGTTGGCTTGTTGGCGTCGAGCCATGAATCCTTGAACATGTGCAGATTCATTTCTTGCTGCACGCATGAGATAGATTCAACGCCGCCCGCCACATAAATATCGCCCTCGTTGGCGATGATGCGCTGCGCTGCCATGGCGATAGTTTGCAGACCCGACGAGCAGAAGCGGTTTACCGTTGCGCCGGCGACGCTGTCGGGCATACCGGCACGCAACGCGGCTTGACGCGCGATGTTCCAGCCGGTCGCACCTTCGGGGTTGGCGCAGCCCATCAACACGTCGTCAACCTCGGCCGCGTCGATGCCGGCGCGTTTGACCGCATGCTCGATGGCATGGCCACCAAGCGTTGCGCCGTGGGTCATATTAAATGCGCCTTTCCAGCTCTTAGCGAGCGGGGTTCGAGCGGTGGAGACGATTACGGCATCAGTCATAGTGGGGCCTCTTTCAAGATTAATAGCAAAACAAAGTCAGGGCGTAGTCGCTGCATTCACGTTGCGCAGCAGCTGGTAATAAAACTGGATCATCTCGGTGTAGTTCGCCACCGAAATACGCTCGTTGGTGCCGTGAAAACGCACCAAATCGTTAGGCCCGGCGCGCACCGGCGAAAAGCGATAGACGTTGTCAGCCACATCGTCGAAATAACGAGCATCAGTAGCACCAAGCATTAAGCTGGGTGCCACGATAACGTCGGGATGAAGTTGGCGAATCGTTTTGGCGATCGCTTGATAGCCGGGCGCATCGGTACGTGCCACCTTCGACGGCTCTGAAAATCCGGGGGCTTTGTCGGCCTTGATTGGCGCCGCGCCCACGGCCAGTAAGGTGTGCTTAATTACGTCGTCCGTGCTGTCACCGGGTAACACCCGGAAGTTGACCGACGCGTTAGCGCGACCGGGCAGCACGTTGTCGCGCTCACCGGCATTGATAACCGTCAGTGCGGTCGTGGTGCGCAACATGGCCGCAGTACTGGCGCTGTTCGATAATTGCGATTGCACAATGGACCGAGTGAGCCACAGGTTCGAGAGGATCACGCGATTCATGAGATTCATTTCTGGCGCGATAGTGTTGAACATGTCTGCCGCCACGCCACGAATCTGCACCGGAAACTGCTGGTCATCCAGCCGGGACAAAGCCGCGCTCATCATGCCAATCGCGCTTTGCTGCGCGGTCGGCGGCGGCATCGAGGAATGACCGGGCGTTGCGGTTGCGGAAAGCAACACGGTGAGAAAGCCCTTTTCTGCCATTCCGATCAGCGCCGCGGGCTTGTCGAGGCCTTTCAGAATGCCTTCAATGATCAAGGTGCCTTCATCAAGAACGAAGTCCACCTTGATGTTTTCAGCCTTGAATCGATTGGCGAGCACCTTGGCACCACGAAGGCCAGAAACCTCTTCATCCTGACCAAAGAATAAATAAACCGTTTGTCGCGGTTGAAAGCCAGAAGCGACCAACAACTCGACGGCTTCCAACTGCGCCATGAGATTGCTCTTGTTGTCCCAAGCGCCTCGGCCCCACACAAAACCACCGTCAATGACGCCACCAAACGGCGGTTGCTGCCAGTCCTTCTCGGTGCCCGGTGCGATGGGCACCACATCTTGGTGCGCCAGCAGCGCGATGGGTTTGGCTTTGCTGTCGCTGCCTTGCCACGTGTAGAGCAAACCAAAGCTGCCAACCAATTCGCGTTTTAGCGCGGCATGCAGCTTGGGAAAGCTCAACTGCATATGCTGATGCAGCGCTTTAAATGCGCCGGCGCTAGCTTCTGCATCAGAGGCTGAAGAAATGGTCTGCAGTTGTACTGCGCTGGAAAGACGGGCTGCGGCCGCTGGCGCGTTAACGGTGACCGGTTTCTCGGCAGGGATGTTCAGTTGTTGTGAGGTGGTCAATAACGTTTTGCCTACGACGGCAACAACGAGAGCGGTTATCAGACCGAACAATACAAGTAAAGTTTTTTTAATCACGTGCCAGAACTCCTCTGCGTTTTGTGCCCTCCACCGCTTGCGAGGGAGAGGGTCGGGGTGAGGGCCGTGACTTTGCGAGCTCAGTCAAAGTGATTCTGCGACTCGATCTCTCCCCCTTCAACCTGCGCCCGATCCCGCGCTGCTGGAGGGGGCACCTGCAACGCCACATCGCAAAGTGCGGCGTGGCGGTCAGTCAGCGACGCTGCATCAGACGAACGACTTACCCTCGGCCGCCAACCGCTTAAGCAGCGGTGCGGGTTCCCAGAACGACGCGTCGTCCAGCGGGTTCTGCTGAAATTTTTTCATCATCTGCACCACATTGAACAGACCCACCTGATTGGCGTAGTTCATCGGGCCACCGCGATAGACCGGGAAGCCATAGCCGAAGATGTAGACGATGTCGATGTCGCTGGCTTTGTTGGCAATGCCTTCTTCGAGGATGTGCGCAGCTTCATTCACCAGCGAAAACACCAGACGATGCACGATCTCGTCATCAGAAATTTTGCGTGGCTTGATACCCAGTGACTCGCGATGTTTGACCACCATGGCGTCGACTTCGGCATTCGGGATTGCGTCACGTTTGCCCGGCAAATAGTCGTACCAACCTTTGCCCACTTTTTGTCCGAAACGGCCCATTTCGCAAAGCAAATCGGCGGTCTTGCTATAGCGCAGATTGGGCGTTTCAACGTAGCGACGCTTGCGAATGGCCCAGCCGATGTCGTTACCTGCAAGGTCGCCCATGCGGAACGGGCCCATTGCAAAGCCAAATTTTTCGATGGCCTTGTCGACCTGTTGCGGCGAACAACCCTCTTCCAGCAAAAATCCGCCTTGACGACCATATTGCTCGATCATGCGGTTGCCGATGAAGCCGTCGCAGACGCCAGAGACAACCGCCGTCTTCTTAATTTTTTTGGCGACTGCCATCACTGTGGCTAGCACGTCTTTGGCGGTCTTTTCGCCGCGCACCACTTCCAACAACTTCATCACGTTGGCCGGCGAGAAAAAGTGCATGCCGACCACGTCTTGCGGCCGCTTGGTGAAATTGGCAATCGCGTTGACGTCAAGCGTGGACGTGTTCGATGCCAATATCGCACCCGGCTTTGCCACAGCGTCGATCGCAGAAAATACTTTTTCTTTGACGCCGATGTCTTCAAACACAGCCTCAATAATCAAGTCACAATGCGCCAGCGCCGAATAGTCGAGCGTGCTGGTGAGCATGCCCATGCGCTCGTCAAGCTTGTCAAGCTTGAGTTTTTTCTTGGTGACCTGCGCTTCGTA
>JACMNN010000072.1 GCA_014378555.1 Burkholderiales bacterium
GGCGCTTTGACTTCTTGGGTGCTGCTGTCGTGCATGCTTTTAAGGCGCACGGCGGTAACGCCTGAGTTGTCGCCCAGCACTTCGTCAACAAAGTGATCCCAAATCACCCGCATGTTGCCGCCTTCTTTGGTCTTGGCCATCAGACGGTCAATCAAGATGGCTTCGGCTTTAAATTTGTTGCGCCGGTGCACGATGGTTACGGTTTTGGCGATGTTTGATAAATACAGTGCTTCTTCGACAGCCGTGTTGCCGCCGCCGACAACAACAACGTCCTGGCCTTTGTAGAAAAAACCGTCGCAGGTGGCGCATGCTGATACGCCCTTGCCGTGAAATTTCTCTTCGCTTGGCAACCCCAGATATTTGGCCGAAGCACCGGTGGCGATGATCAGCGCGTCGCAGGTGTATTCGCCGCTATCGCCAACCAGGCGCTTCGGCGTTTCGTTGAGGAACGTGGTGTGAATGTGGTCAAAAATAATCTCAGTGCCGAAGCGTTCGGCATGCTTCTGAAAGCGCTCCATCAGCTCGGGGCCCTGCACGCCGTCCGCATCTGCAGGCCAGTTGTCGACCTCGGTGGTGATGGTGAGTTGGCCGCCTTGTTGCAGACCGGTAATGAGCACCGGCTTCAGGTTGGCGCGTGCCGCGTATACGGCGGCGGTGTAACCGGCTGGGCCGGAGCCGAGAATGAGGAGGGGACAGTGGCGTGTCGTAGACATGAAAAAAAGCTTGTAAAAAAATTGTAAAAATCAGGCTGCCGGCAAAAAATTACCGCCGGCTTAGCCACCCACCAAGGTCACCATACGAATGAGGTGGGCGAGCGAGGCCGCCTCCATTTTTTCCATCACCCGGGCACGATGGGCTTCAACCGTTTTAATGCTGATTTCAAGATCATAGGCAATGGTTTTGTTCATCTTTCCAGTAACCACCGCATCGAGCACTTGCCGCTCGCGATCAGACAACGAAGCAAGCCTTGCTGCGATGCCCGCGATCTGGCTTTGCTGGGCTTGTGCTTCGGTGGCAAACGACAGCGCCTCTTCAATGCGCTTGAGCAAATCGCTCTCGGCAAACGGCTTTTCGATAAAGTCGAACGCGCCGCGTTTGATGGTGGCCACGGCTATCGGCACATCAGCATGTGCGGTGACAAAGATCAACGGCAATTTGATGCCGCGCTCAGCGAGGGCTTCTTGCGTTTGTGGGCCAGATAATCCGGGCATACGCACGTCCATCACCGCGCAGCGAGGCGGACCACCGGTGCCCGGTTTCACTTCTTTCAAAAAGCTTTCAGCATCGGCAAACAGCCGCGCTTGATAGCCATTAGTTTGCAATAACCACGCGACTGAATCGCGAAACGCTTCGTCGTCGTCGACGATATAAACAATACCTGGATGAATACTCATAATGTTGGATGGCCCTCGTCGAACGGCAATGTGAAGCGGAAAACGGTGCCCACAGGTGTATTTTGCTCGAATGTGAGGTTGCCCTCGTGATATTCAATCAATGAGCGACAGATATTGAGGCCCATGCCCATGCCGTCGGCCTTGGTGGTAAAGAACGGTGAGAACAATTGGCTGGCCACATCGGTCGGTATGCCGGTGCCATGATCTGCCACTTCGACCAGCGCGTGGCTTGCGTCCAAGCGCGTGGTGCGGATTTCAGCCCTGCGCTCGGCGGGTGGCAAGTGCTGCATCGCCTCACGAGCATTACGTAAAAAATTGACCAACACCTGCTCGATCATGATGTGGTCAGCAAGCACCAACGGAAGATTTGGCTGCAGGCGTAAGACGCAGTGCAGGGCGCGCTCCTCGTCATCGCTTGCGACCAACTTGACCACGTTGGCCACCAGCGCGTTGATATCCAGCGCGCGTCGTTGCGGCTCGCGGGTGCGCACAAACTCGCGCACTCGGCTGATGATCGCGCCGGCCCGCACCACTTGCGCATCGGCCTTTTCCATGGCGCCGATCACCGCATGGTCGACGTTGCCGTTACCCTTTAATCGTCGGATGCAGCCGCTGACGTAATTGGCAATCGCGGCGAGCGGCTGATTGATTTCATGCGCGAGTGTGGAGGCAATTTCGCCCACCGTCATCAAGCGCGAGGTGCGCATCAGTTTTTCCTGCTGCGTTTGGCGAATGCGCTCGGCGTACACGCGGTCGGTCACGTCGCCCAGCGTGGTCAGGCGCGCGATGCGACCGTCCACCCAGCGCACCGCCCGGGTGCGGGTGAGAAACCAGCGGTGGCTGGCGCGGTGCTCCAGCTCGTCTTTAAACACCTCACCGGGCTCACCGTCAATGGTCAGCAGGGTGGGTGCAGGATATTTTTCACTTGGGCCCTGTAAAAATCCGGATTCAAACTGGTCGGCACTTTTGCCGATTTCAAGACGCGCAAAAGTTTCATGCAAATGCGAATTGCAAAACAACAACTCGTTACTACGCAGGTCACTCACATAGACCGACACGTCGAGCGAATCGAGCACGGTTTCAAAGCGCTCTTTGGTATCGCGCAGATTGCTGATGGACAGCGCATACATGCGATCACGATCAATTTCTGCGAGCTTTCGCATGCGTTGATGTTTGCGCAAACCGATCGATGTCCAAACCATCAGCGCGGTCAAGGCGAGCACCGCCGTCGACAGGGTCAAGTTCGGCAGTACCGTGGACGGCTTGGCCCCGACCAACGTGATTTGCAGATCGCGCCAGGGCAGTGCCAGCGGCACCGTGTGCTTGACCACGCCTGCCTCTAAATGCATGGCCTCAGCGTTGGTGAGCCCTTGGCCACTGACGTCGCTGATTACCACGCGATATTTGCGCGCGGCCCACTCAGGTGAACTTTTATCGAGCAGCTTATCAAACGAAATAATTGCGGTGACAGTTCCCAAAAAGTTTGCATCTGCAAACACTGGAGCGGAGTATTCGATGAAATATTTACCCTCAGTGCTGCGGTACGGCTGCGAATAGGTGCTGCGCGTGGTTTTTTGCGTGAAGCTCATCACCCGCACCTGATCGGCAAACTGGCCACGGCCTTGTTGCACCGCTTCAAGTGACATGGCCGCCGGGGCATGCCGGGTCACGTCGAAGTCTGAGTTGATGCGCAAAATGTCGGTGACGTAACCGGATTCGATGGCGCGCTTGCTTGCTACGCGATCAAACTCTTCTGACGAAATTCGATCATTGCCCAGATCCAGTGCGAGTCGGTCAAAAAACTGCTGATCGTTTTCTAAGCGGCGTGAAATGGACTGCTCAACGACGGCCGCATCGCGAATGATTTCGCTTTTTTCAAGGTCGGCCTCGTGCCGCGCCACAAAGTAAATTAACAGCATCATGCCCGCTGCAAACGCGAGCAGCATCCACTCGTGCACATACCAATCGCGCTCGGGTTTGGGCGCGGACGTGGCTACCTCGTTTGGATGCGGGCGAGGAGGGGGCGCCTTGATTTCAGGCATAAGTTCTGGCATAGCCTGATTTTATGTTTGGTGTACGCTATCACTGTCTTGAACGATGAAAGCGCTTGAGGCGCATCAGCAATACGCTGCAGGCTCGAAAATTTTGGAGAACACCCATGCTAGTCAGTGAAATTCTTCGCATCAAAGGCAGCACGCTGTTTAGCGCCACGCCAGACATGAGTGTTGCTGAGGCCGTGCATTCGATGGCCGATAACGACATTGGTTCACTGGTAGTGATGGACAAGGGTAAATTGGCCGGCGTGCTCACTTTTCGTGAGTTGATCAAAGTGCTTGACGTGCGCGGCAACGAGCTGAAGGCGTTGACCGTTGGCGAGATTATGGAGCGCGACCCACTAACCTCCGAGCCTGGCATGGACGTGCAAATGTTGCGCAAAAGTATGCTTGACCGTCACGCCCGGTATATCCCGGTGATGGATGCGGACACGCTGCTCGGCGTGCTGTCGTTTCATGATGTGGCGAAGGCGGTATACGAGGAGCAAAGCTTCGAAAATCGGATGCTGAAAAGCTACATCAAGAATTGGCCAGATGAGGAAGAGACAACGGCACAGCCACTAAGCTAGGTAGCGCGGGGTTGGTCATCCTGGGTACCGCTGCATAAATGCTGGTCCTTCGACTTCGCAAACCATGATTCGTTGCATCATTCGTTTTAGCGCCCATGCCGATTCGGTTTGAGCACGAGTCCGACTGCACAAACAATCGCCAGCAGCGCCACATAGTCGAACACGTGGGGCTTTTCACCGAGCAACAGCATGCCGCTGACGAAGCCGACGATAGGCACGGCCAGCGAACTGATTCCGGTGACCTGCGCCGGCAGCGCACGCACCAGCTCGTTCCAAGCGAACCAGCAAAAACCAAACACGATAAAAACGTTGAACAGCAGGCCCGCCCAAGCCGCGCCGCCGGTGGGCAGCCAGGGTCCGCGACCGAACGCAATAAAGCCTACGAGAATTGGCCAGCCGCCTAAAACGAAGCTCCAGAACATCAAGGTTGTGGTCGGGATCGACTTGGGAAAGCCCTTGAACAGCACGATGCCGAATGCCCAGACGAAGCCCGAGGCAACCATCAACAAGGCTCCGATCGGCGCGCTTTTGAGGGTGTGAAATTCATCAATCAACAGCAGCCCGATGCCGGTCATACCCAACGTGATTGCGGCGAGGCGGGTGAAGGTGAGTGCTTCACCGAGGAAAAACCGAGACAACAAAACCACCCACAACGGCATGGTGTACGCGAGAATTCCAGCGCGGCCCGCAGGCAATACATTGAGTCCAGCGGCCGACAAAATGCTCCAGCCCGCAACATTGCACAAAGCGCAGACCGCGAGGCGAAGCCAATATTCACGCGGCACTTTAAGCGACACGCCGGCCATCAAGTTGTAGCCCAAAAACCAGAGCAAACCGGCCAACACGCAATAGCCGCGAAACAACCAAAAATCCAGCTCCGCCAAAGCCATTTTCATCATCGGCCAATTGAGGCCCCAGAGAACGACCACGCTGAGAAAAAGCCACAGCTCACGACGGGTGATCACGGGCATTTTGAAATATCACCTTTTGGCTGAACAGCCCATTCGCTATGGGCTTCGATAGATAAATGGGTCAACTCGATTATCAC
>JACMNN010000073.1 GCA_014378555.1 Burkholderiales bacterium
CGCACTCAACAAAAGCGAATTTGAGCGCTTCGGCAAGCTCATTCGCGAAGCTAATGTGAAGATTGACTGATGAAAGCAAACATCGCACTGGTCATCGGCGATCCGGCCGGCGTTGGCCCGGAACTGGTGGCAAAACTTCTCACCGACGGTGAGACGTTGAAGCAGGCAAACGTCTTCGTCATCGGCAATCGTGTGTCGATGGCGGACGCCGAGCGCGCCACAGGCACGTCGCTGGCGCTCGCCACCATCAGTCAAGCCGAGATCGGTGGCCGTGATTTCGCGCAACCCGTTTGGCTTGACTGGCCGGGTATCGACGCACCTGTTTTTGCGCGTGGCAAAGCCGACGCGCCGAACGGAAAATTCATGCTCGACATGCTCACGTTAGGCGCGCAACTCACGCGAGACGGCAAGACTGACGCGCTATGTTTTGCGCCGCTCAACAAAGGCGCACTGCGCGCCGGCGGCATGCGTCAGGCAGACGAGCTGCGCTGGTTCGAAGACCTGCTTGGCAGCCACGCCTACACCGGTGAGCTCAACGTGCTCGACACGCTGTGGACGTCGCGCGTCACCTCGCACGTCGCGCTCAAAGACGTCAGCGCATTGCTCACTAAAGAGGGCGTGGCCGACGCCGCACAACTAATCACCACATCACTAAAAGCGTCGGGCAAAGCCGAGCCGCGCGTGGCCGTATGTGGCCTCAATCCGCACAACGGCGACAACGGCAACTACGGCAGCGAAGAGATCGACATCATCGAACCGGGCGTCGCACTGGCGCGATCACGCGGCATTGCGGTGGATGGCCCGTTCCCGGCGGACACTATTTTCGTGCGCGCCAAAAACGGACATTACGACGGCATTGTCACCATGTATCACGATCAAGGGCAGATCGCCATGAAGCTGATGGGTTTTGAGCGTGGCGTTACCGTGCAGGGTGGCTTGTCCATCCCGGTCACCACACCGGCCCACGGCACAGCCTATGACATCGCGGGGCAGGGCGTGGCGAACGTTGGGGCGATGAAGAACGCGTTTGATTTAGCGTGCCGAATGGGAATGAATCGACGGACAGCGTAGCGGGTCGCTCGAAGGGCGCGGAAACACGGATTTATTCGTCTCCTCGCCCCGGCCTTCGCCGGGGTGACTGAAGGCCGGGGCGGAACGACGAAAGAATTAATAAATCCGTGTATCCCTAGCGTCGTCCACGCCGCAAATGACCTACGTCGCCGCAGTTTCCAGCGGCCGTTTCGCATAAAACTTGATCGCCGTCGCGCCTCCACTTGCCGGCACTAACGACGGCGCTGGCGAGCGCAAAATGTTGGGGCGCATGGTGCCCATAACGTGCATCTCGCACGGTTTGCAATCGAACTTAAGGGTCAGCTTATCTTTGCCGCTGATCAGCACCATCGGCTCGGCGCGAACCTGGCCCTGCACCCCTTGCACGCCCTTGGCCTGTTTCGGGCAAAGGTTGAACGACCAGCGCAGGCAGTGCTTGGTGACCATGACCGGAACTTCGCCCGCCTCGGTATGCGCCTCGTACGCGGCGGCGACCATTTTTACGCCGTGCTGCGCATAAAAATCGCGTGAGGCTTGGTTGTAAACGTTGGCCAGATAGGTGAGCTGTTCGTCGGGATACTGAGCGGCAGGCGTCACTGCTTCGGCGCGTGTCCACGTGGGCATGTTTTCTAAGCGCGCCGCTTCGAGTTTCTCGATGGCGTCGCGGCGCAGTGCGTTGGCAGCAGAGGCAGGTACGAACCACGGTTGCGACCACGCGATGTTGATGTCTGTAACAGCAAACAGCGAAGTGCCGAATTTGCCTAAGTTTTGCTTAAGGCTGGTTTCAGCAAGCGCCGGATTTTGTGCCGGGTCTTTTACGTAATCGATGGTGGCGGTGGCGCTGGCGCCGTGTTCATCTTGCAGCGTCAACGAAAATCCGTGTGCCGTGTCAGCGAAGCTGACCGCTACGTTGATGCGTCGGTCGGACGATTTTTTGGCGAGTATTTGCTCCCAGAGATGATCGCGGTTGCGACTGATTTCCGTGCCTACGATCAAGCCGCTGAGATCAGCGGTTGCTTGTGGGGTCACGCGCCAAGCGTTGCCCATGCGCTTGACCACATCGGCTTGAGCGCCTTTGACTTCGCGCTTGTGCATCCAAGTGAGGCCGTCGCCGTTGGCGAGCACGATGGGTGCGTCGTCAGACCCGTGGCCGCGTTCAGTGCCCACGGTTTCAAGTTCAAACCAACCTGCGCCCACCCGCGTCACTGTGCCAATTTTCGAGCCCACATGCGCAGGTGCATCAAACGCACCGATGTCGGTTTTGCGTTCGTTGACGAAATAATCGGTGCTACTGCGGTTAAACGTTTTGTCGGTGTCGGGCGTGAATGTGTAGGTGCAGTGTCCGTGCGAAGCGGCTGCTAGTTCAGGCCGTTCGTTGAGAATTTCATCAAGTAGGGTGCGGTAATGCGCGGTCACGTTTTTAACGTAACCCATATCTTTGTAGCGGCCTTCTACCTTAAAACTGCGAATACCGGCATCGATCAACGCACGCAAGTTCGCGCTTTGGTCGTTGTCTTTCATTGACAGCAAATGCTTGTCGAATGCGACCACACCGCCCTTACTGTCTTGCAGGGTGTACGGCAGGCGGCATTCCTGCGAGCATGATCCGCGGTTGGCGCTGCGCCCGGTGTGTGCCTCGCTGATGTAGCAGTTGCCGGAGAAGGCTACGCACAGCGCGCCGTGAACAAAAAATTCAAGTGGTACGTCGGGGTTTACTGCGGCACGCATCTGGGCAATTTGCTGCAACGTCAGTTCGCGCGCCAGTACCAATTGCGAAAACCCAGCCTCGCCAAGAAACTTCGCCTTGGCCACCGTGCGAATGTCGCACTGCGTGGACGCATGCAGCGCAATCTGTGGAATGTCCAGCTGCAGAATGCCCATGTCCTGCACGATCAGCGCATCGACACCCGCGTCGTGCAACTGGTGGATGTATTTGCGCGCCGGCTCAAGTTCGTCGTCATGCAGGATGGTGTTGACGGTCACGAAAATGCGCGACCCGTAACGATGCGCAAAGCTCACTAATCCGGCAATGTCGGCAACCGAATTTTCCGCCTTGCTGCGCGCGCCAAACGACGGGCCGCCGATATACACCGCATCAGCGCCGTGCAACACCGCCTCACGCCCGATTTCGGCGTCGCGGGCGGGGGACAACAATTCAAGATGGTGGCGGGGCAGGCTCATGGTGGATGCGAATCAGGACTAACCCTGTATTTTCGCGCAGAACGCGTCTGTTGCAAAACTTGCTCGCGTTCAGGGGCGCTTCTACGTAGCTTTGCGCCTGGCGATATACGCGTCCACCACGCGCTCCAACACGGCAAGCGGCATCGCGCCGTTCACCAGTACCGCATCATGAAAATCGCGGATGCTGAACTTTGCTCCTAGCGCCGCTTTTGCACGTTCGCGCAGTTCGAGAATCTTCAGCATGCCCACCTTGTACGCCAGCGCCTGACCCGGGTTGACGAAATAGCGCTCGATTTCGGTGCTCACTTCTGACTCGGGCATGCCGGTTTCCTGCACCATGTAGGCAATCGCCTGCTCGCGCGTCCAGCGTTTGCTGTGAATGCCGGTGTCCACCACCAAGCGCACCGCGCGCATCATTTCATCGCGCAAACGTCCGAGATTATCGAGCTGATTTTTCTCGTAACCGGCTTCCCAGGCGAGTTGTTCTGCATACAACGCCCAGCCCTCCATGAATGAGGTGAAAGGCACGACGGTGCGGAAAATCGGCAAGTCCTTGATCTCTTGCGCAATCGAAATTTGCAGGTGATGACCGGGCACCGCCTCGTGATACGCCAGCGTGCGCATGGTGTATTTGGGCAGCTCTTTTACGTCGCGCAAATTGGCATAAAAGGTGCCCGGCGCCGAGCCATCCAACGGGGGTGCGTTGTAGTACGCGCCCGGTGCACTCATCTCAGTGAACGCGGGCACGCGCTTGACTACGACCTTTGCTTTCGGTTGCGTTTTGAAGTACGGATCAAGCCCCGCGCTGACCTCGTCAATGATCGCCTGATAATCCTTGAGTAACTGCGCACGACCGGCATCGCTGTCGGCGTATAGCTGTTCCGGCGACGCGTTGAGCTTGGCGATTTTCTCTGCGCGTGTGCCGCTTGCGTAACCCGCGTCGAGCAGGATCGCATCCATCTCGGCACCGATCCGTGCGACCTCGCTAAGCCCCAGCGCATGAATCTGCGCGGCGGTCATGGTGGTCGTGGTGTTCGACTCGATTTGATGTTGGTAGTACGCCTCGCCGTCGGGCAGCGACCAGGCGCCGTTGTTGGTGGTGGCCTTGCTGCGTAGCGCTTCAAACTCCGTCGCGAGCGCGGCGTAGGCGGGCAACACACTGTCTTTTACCGCTGCCACAACGCGTGCAGTAAACGCATCGCGGGCCGCAGGGTCCATTTTGCTCGCCGGAATTTTGCCGAGTTTTTCTCTGAAGGCAACGGTCAATTCGTTGCCCGCTGCGCCCGACGCCATGAATCCCTTGATCTGCGTCAGCACTTTCTCCACCGTAAATTTTGGTGGCACGATGCCTTTTGTTTCGCGCAGTTTGATGCCGTCGATCACCTGCGCGAACTTGCGCGGAAACTCACCCAGCCGCGCGATGTAGAGCTCTGCGTCCCTCGCGTCATTCACCTGCTGTGTTTGCGTCATCAGGTTGGTTAATGCGCTCTGCACACCGAACAGCTGATTGACCGGAAAGTCGTGCAAGCGCCAGCGCTCGCCTGTCACTTGATCGTTAGCGAAATATTCGAAGATGTCGTAGGACAAACGATCCTGCCCGGTGAAGCGCGAGCTGTCGTACGACCGAAGCGTCGCCAGATCCTCGCGCCACTGGGCCGCAGCGGCCGCTTCATGGATTTGCGACGAGTCGGCGAATTTGCCGTTGTGACCGCGAATGCCC
>JACMNN010000010.1 GCA_014378555.1 Burkholderiales bacterium
ATGTTGATCACCACCGGCGGCGTGTTGATTCGCACCACGGTTAAATCGATCCGCGAGTCCGGCCGTTCTACGCAGGGCGTCACGTTGATTAATTTGGGCGAGGGCGAAAAACTCTCTGGCATCGAGCGCATCGATGAGCCGGATTTGCCTGAAGCCGATCCAGCAGTGGGCGATCAGGCGGAGTTGATTTAGGGGAACACGGATTTATTGGCCTCCCCTGCGAAGGCCGGGGCGGAACGACGAAACAATGCATAAATCTGCGGTCTCCTAGGTCGAGCGCACCGCGCGTCAGACCTGTCAGCTTTTAAGCGCAAACCCCATTAAACGTTGGGATAACGCTGTGAATCGTCGCAAGGCGATTTAAAGCGTTTTATAGATACAAGCCCAATAACAACGGGCGTTTCCAACAAAAGCTGATGCCAAAATACGGCGGGCGGAAAGTGAAATAGCCAACATGGCAGTGAACTGGTTCCCCGGCCACATGGTGGCCGCGCAAAAAAAGGCAGCCGAAGCGCTCGCCGATATTGATGTGGTGGTCGAAGTGCTGGATGCGCGCTGTCCTGCGGCAAGCGTCAATCCAAAGATCAACGCGATGCGCGAAGCGCGGCAGCGTCCGGCGCTAAAAATTCTCAATAAAGTGGATCTGGCTGATCCGAAAATCACCGAGCAGTGGCTCGCGTATTTCAACGCGCAGGAAGGCGTTCACGCCATCGGCTTGTCGTGCAAAAAAGCCGGCGAATCAAACAAGGTTTTGCCCGAAGCGCAGAAACTTGCGCCGCACCGCGATGGTCCGCTAAAGCGGCTGCGCGTAATGATGATGGGCGTGCCCAACGTCGGTAAATCAACGCTGGTTAACGCGCTGCTGCAACGGCGCATTGCCAACGTCGGCGACGAGCCCGCAATCACCAAACTGATCAAACGCTATGACCTGCCTGACGGCACTTGGCTGTTCGATACGCCGGGTCTGATGTGGCCAAAAATTGCGCTTGCCAGCGACGGGCTACTGCTCGCGGCCAATCATCTGGTGGGCGTCAAATCGTATATCGACGAAGAGGTTGCAACCTACCTCGCCGAGATTTTGTTGGAGCGCTACCCCGAAGCGCTGACGGCGCGTTACGGATTCGATACAGCGGGTGTCGATGGCCCGGACGTGATCGAAGCCATCGCAAAACGACGCGGTTTTCGCATCAAGGGCGGCAGTGCCGATTTCGAGAAGGCAGCAGTCACGTTGCTACTTGATTACAGAAGCGGCGCGCTGGGTCGCATCACCGTGGAGACGCCCGCCACACGGGGCGTTCAGCTCGAAGCGCTGGCCGTTGAAGTGGCCGCCGCCGAAGCAAAAGCCGAAGCTGAGCGAGTTGCCGAGTTAACGAAAAAAACACAGGATCGAAGTGCCACTCCGAGCGCGTAATCACACTCGCTTGGCGGCGTAACGCTAGCGTACCGCCTGTTGCAGCGACTGCATTTTCAGCACCTTGAGTAGCGCGTCGCGCGCGGCAGGACATGACGCTGCAGCGACGATATCAATCTCATCGGCGACTTGCTGAAGCGCCACCGCGTTGACATCGAATGCCGACGCGATTGACATTGCGAGCTGCGCCTGCGTGCCAACGGCTGTCAACTGTGGTGCTTGCGGCGCTAGTTCGTTGAGCACTTTGCACAATTTTTCGGTCATCACGCGTCGATCTGTGAGCGAAGGTGCTGTGGCTATGGGCTCAGGTTTTTTACTTCCTGGCGCACTTTCAGAGCATGCAACAGCGACCACTGATAGCGCGCAAAGTAGGCAACTTACAGCTAGTTTCATAACCGTATCCACTTTCTCATAAGGTTTCAATTGGCATTCGCAATGGGCTTGTGTTGATGGGTTGGCACCAAACGGGCGAGGGTTAGTTTCGCAACAGGCGGCGTTGTTTTCGCATGTTGCCTCGGTCAAAAAGGCGTGCAACGCTTGCTCGCGTTATGCCGCACCCGTGGCACATACGCGTTCGCTTTTAAGGCGGAAGCAGGCTACTTAAATAGCTCTCGATCGCCGGGTATGTGGTGCGTGTAGCCCCGCCGCCGACCGCGCTAGAGATCAGGGCGGCACCGCGAATGCCGAGCAGGTAACGCGTGATCAGTAGGCCGTCGGTGAGTGCGTTGACCTCGCCGTTGCCGTCGATGTCGAGCTTCGGTTTTAGGTCGTCTAGAAAGGCAGTGAGTGCCGCTGCGCTGTTTCGTGTGGCATCAACCGACACCGCGCTGCCGCTGATCAGCGTGGCGCCGCTCATCCCGGTCAGATAACGCAGGATCAGCAGGCCGTCGTTGCCGGCGGTTGCTTGCGAAACCGGTGAATTGGCTTCGACATCAAGATTGAATGGGCCGTTGCTGATCAGCGCGAACGTCGCGGAAATGGTGGCTGCCGCGCTCAATGTCGTCGTACAGGTGGCGACGCCAGTGCAGCCGTTGCCGAGCCATCCGCTGAACGTTGCTGCTGCGTTGCTCGGCGTGGCGCTCAGCGTGATTGCGCTGCCGCCGGCGAACGAGGCGGTGCATGTCGCGCCGCAGTTAATGCCTGCGGGTAATGACGTGACGGTGCCGCTGCCGGAACCGCTTTTAATGATGGTGAGTATTACCGGCAACGGCGCGCTCACGCACGCTGAAAACTCGGATGTGTTGCCGAGCGAATCCGTCGCAGTGGCGGTGACCACCGATTGCGCCACGGGCAGCGCGGCGAACGTTGCGTTGAAGCTCGCATTGCCGCTGCCATCAGTGGCAACTGACTGAGCGCCGATAAAGGTTCTGCCTTCGCCATAACCCGACGCGTCACACGCTGCATTGGCGAAAAATTCAAGGCGGTAACTGCCGCTTGCAGTGCTGTTAAGCGTTCCTTGCACATTCCCGGCAGTCGTTGCCGTGGTGAGCAGCGGAAAGTTTTGCTGGCCGTTGACGCCGAAGTCGCCATCGCCGGTGTCGTTGAAAGTGACGCCGAAGCTGTTTTCGTAGTTGGGCGAGTAGAGATTGATGCCCAGTTGCCCATTCGAAAAAATCGAATTGCCAAGGATCGAGTGGCCATTGCCGATTTGGTCACTCAACAGCACGCCGTGGCCGGTGTTGAACGCGATGACGTTGCCCGCGCCTGCAGCCGTGCCACCGATCTGGCTGCCGATGACTGCCGTGTTGCCCGCTACATAGATACCCGGCACACGAAAGGCGCTCGGAACAAATCCAGTGGGCGCATTAGCGCCGGATGCGCCGGTGCCGATCCAGTTGCCCTGCACAACAACATCACGACTTTGGATCATCACGTTGGCCATTGTGCCGCTCGCCGCAATGACGTTGCCCGCGCCGGGCGCGCTGCCGCCGATCACCGCACCTCGGCTGCTGGTGGAAATGCCAATTTGACTATTGCCCAGCGCTGCCGCCCCGGTTATGTCAACGCCAATGTAGTTGCCAGAAATCGTGTTGTTGCTGGCGTTGCCAATGAGAAAAGACTCGTCAACGATGCCCGACCTGTTGCCAGAAATCACGTTGCGCGCGGCCGCAGTGGTGCCGCCGATGATCGTATTTTTTCCGCCCACTGATACAAATGCAATGGCCGTCTCATTGGCAATGGCAGCGGTTCCGGCGGCGTTAGTGCCCAGCAAATTGCCAACGATTTGGGTGCCCAGGATTGGCGTGCTGGTGGACGAAATCACGATGCCGGTGTTGTTGCCGGAGATCACATTGCGTGCCGCAGGCGTGGTTCCACCAATCACGTTATTGTGCGAGTTGGTCACCACGGTCACGCCAACTTGGCTGTCGGCAAAACCAGCGCTGCCATCTGCATTGCTGCCGATAAAGTTGCCTGCAACCGTGTGCCCACCGGTGCCTACCAGTGCAATGCCAACGCGCCGGTTGATGATCAGTCCGCGCACCAGACTTCCGCTGCCACCCAACATTAGGCTGGTGCCCACCGTCGCGAGCGCAGTTATTTCCACCCGCAACGCTGCGTTGCTCCCGGCGTTGGGAGGATTACTGTTCGCCGTTGCCCCAGGCTGGCTGTAACCGTCGATCACGACGGTCTCGGTCAAAGCGGGCAGCGCGGACAGCAGCGCAATGCTGCACACGCCGGTACTGGTGGCGCAGTTGGCGTCGGTCGATGCCGGAATGTTGAACGCGATGGTGTGCGGCCCGGCCATCGCGTTGGCGCTGATGATGGCCTGACGAAAGCTGCCGCCGCCCGAATCATTGCTGTTGGTAGTGGTGAACGTGGCTGCTTGAGTTGCTGTAACGGCCACCATCAAGGTCAGAATCGAACTGAAAATCTTGCGCTGAAGCTGCATCAAAATACTTTGGTGGTGCTGGTCACGCATGAACCGTGTTCGGTGCGGTGGCCACACCCAGCAACAACTCGTGCGGCCCAACCCATTCGTTGGTGCTGCTGAACGCATTCAACTGCGTCTCCATATCGTGCCACGCGTCATGCTGTTCGTTTGCGGTCAGCCCAGCCAAAATTTGCATGATGGGCGAGCCTGCGTTGCGAACAAAGTCGATGTAGTGACGGCTGGTGGGCAGATGAAACGGCGCAATGATTGGCTGCACTTTGATGTCGACAAATCCTGCGTCGCGCAGCAATTCGGCGAACAGGCCCGGTTGGCCCAGGCTCATCAGCGTGCCGGGCACAAACGGCGACTCGGGCGTTAATCCGGCGTGCTTAAGCGCGGTGCGCATCATGATGGTGAGGCAAGGGTTGCTTTGCGGGCCCGAGAACACCAGCGCGCTGAAGCGTCCGCCCGGTTTCAGCGCTGCACGGGCACTACTCAGCGCAGCGAGCGGTTGGTTACAAAACATTAACCCGAGCCTACTCACCGCCGCATCAAAATTAGCGCCGTCGAGCCCCAGCGACTGTGCATCGGCGATCCGCGTGGCGACTTGTGAAAAGCCTGCAGCGTGGGCGTTGTGCTGCGCCAATTCCAGGATGCGCGTTGAAATATCGGTGGCAAGCACGTGTCCGTTTTCACCGACCCGGCGCGCGATGTCGAGCGTTTGGTCCCCGGCACCTGCGGCGATGTCGAGCACCCGCGCACCTGCACTCACTTGCGCTGCATCGAGCATCAAGCGGGTGGCTTCTCGCAGCCATTCGCGGATGATTTGCGTGTGATCATTCCAGCCTGCGGCGGCCTTGTCCCAAGGATGCTCAGCGGATGCCGCCGCATCACCACCCGCGAGCGCAATCATTCGGCGCGAATCCCGGTGCTGCGGATGATCGGCTGCCAATAGCGTTGCTC